>JBAXBT010000034.1:0-9379 GCA_037141875.1 Candidatus Riflemargulisbacteria bacterium | reverse complement strand
AGGGGAAAACCGTGTTTGTTACCACTCACTACATGGACGAAGCAGAGTATTGTGGGCGTATTTGTATTATGAAAGACGGCAAAATCATTGCGGTAGATACACCAGATAAACTAAAACGACAGTTTTCAGTAAGTAATATTCAAGATGTATTTTTCAAAGCAGTTAGCAGGAGAGAAGAATGAAGATGTTGTGGGCTATTTTCAAAAAAGAATTAATCCATATTATAAAGGATCCATCGACTTTGTTTATTATTCTTATCTGGCCTGTAATTATGCTGTTGTTTTTTGGTTATGCGATAACGCTGGAGATGCGCTCGGTCAATTTATTGATTAACGATAGGTCGCATAGTAGATATAGTCGAGACTTGATTAGCCATATTTCAGCTGGTAAATTCTTTAAGATAAAAACTGCAGACGTATCTGAAGCCGATATTAATACTTTATTCAAACAAGGAAAAGTAAGCGCAATAATAATTATTCCGGTTGATTTAGAGGAGTCCTTGCAAACGAGAGCTAAAACTAAAGTTTCGCTTATCTTAGATGCCAGCGACCCGAATGCAGCTGCCAATATTACGAATTATTTAGGGATGATTGTAAATTCTTTTAACAGAGAGAACAGCAAGCTGAGCCCACCCTTCAAGTTGAATATTCGCTATCTTTATAACCCAGCGCTCAAATCCAGTTATTTTTTCGTGCCAGGGCTTACCGCCATAATTATGCTGTTAATTAGTGCATTATTAACCAGTATTTCGATTGTAAAGGAGAAGGAACAGAATACTATGGACCAGATTCTGGTAAGCCCGATACCCTCTTATGCTTTAATTCTTGGGAAGGTTATCCCCTATGCTTTGGTAGCTTTTTTGGGTGGGGTTCTCGTAATCTTTGTGGCTATTTTTTGGTTTCAGGTTCCGATGCGAGGTTCTCTGTTCTTCATTCAACTTATGATGCTATTGTATATCTTTACTGGTTGCAGTCTTGGGATGCTCATTTCCACCATCGCGAAAACACAGCAGCTGGCAACAATGGCAACGCTGATGATTACAGTTCTGCCAACAACGCTACTTAGTGGATTTATGTTTCCCTTGGAAAGCATGCCAGTGCTTTTCAGGTGGGTTGCCCAGCTAGTCCCAGCGACTCACTATATTCAGATAATCAGAGGTGCGATGTTAAAGGGCAATAGCTTTGTCCAGTTGGCTGACCACGTTTTTGCCTTATTATTGCTTACTTTTGTCCTTCTGTTCATAAGTATCATTAGATTAAAAAAGGAGTTTGAACACTCATGAATTGGCGAAGAATAAGGTATTTGATTCAAAAGGAATTCCGACAGATTTTTCGGGAAAAGTTGAATCTAGTGGTGATATTCGGGATGCCATTTATTCAATTGGTGGTCCTCGGCTTTGCGATTACCTTAGATGTTAAATCAATCCCTTTTGTGGTTGTGGATGCAGACCATTCCTCTATGTCTAGAGAAATAGTCAGAAGCTTCACTTCCACAGAGTTTTTCGCTTATAAAGGAACAGTATATAGCGCAGAGGAAGCTATTTATTATATGGATAATAGTAGAGCTAAAATGTCGTTAATTATTCCCTCCGATTTTGGGCAAACCCTTGCGCTGCAGAAGGCCCCTGAGATTCAGGTATTGCTAGATGGTGTAGATGGCAATTCTGCTGGGATAGCGTCAGCCTATGCCGGACAAGTTGTTGCTAGTTTGCCGGCGAAGCTATATCCAGAAACCTCGATGCCAACCAAACAAGTGATGCTAGTCCCTCGGATGCTTTATAACCCGTTACTAGAAAGCAAACTAAACATTATACCGGGGATAATTTCCATGCTCTTAACAATGATTACTCTCTTTTTAACAGCAGTAAATCTAGTAAAGGAGAAAGAAGCAGGAACGCTGGAACAGATTATGGTTACACCAATAAAACCACTAGAATTGATGATAGGAAAGATACTACCTTTCGGGGTGCTGGGGTTTGTTTTGCTTAATATAGGCATCTTAACCAGCGGACTAATCTTTGGGATTTGGCTTAAGGGGAATTTGTTTCTCTTATACGGCATCTCTATTTTATATATGTTTACAACCTTGGGGTTAGGGCTATTGTTTTCTACTATTGCCACCAGTCAATTGCAGGCGATGTTGATGTCTTTGTTCTTCTCGATATTTTCTATCCTTTTATCTGGATTCTTTATCCCAATCTCCAATATGCCAGAGATTATTCAGAACTTTACGTATTTAATCCCGTTACGTTATTTTATGGAAATAGTTCGTGCTATCTATTTAAAGTCAGCTGGATTTTTGGATTTACTACCAGCAATTCTAGCTCTCGTGATTTATGGTTCAGTTGCACTTTGGTTGGCTAGTAAAAGGTTTTGGAAAAGAATTAGTTAATATGGTAAACTATCCATTATGAAAAGACCAAAAGGAACAATCCGAGCAACACTCAAGACAACTAAAGGTGCTATTAGAATAGATTTGTATCTTGATAAAACACCTCTAACTGTAGCCAATTTTGCTAACCTTGCAAGCCGAGGTTATTACGATGGACTTAAGTTTCACCGAGTCATTGATGATTTCATGATTCAAGGTGGATGCCCACTAGGTACTGGCACAGGTGGTCCTGGATATAGTTTTAAAGATGAGTTTCATTCTGAGCTAAAGCATAACGAGCCAGGTATTTTGTCTATGGCAAACTCTGGTCCAGCATCAAACGGTAGTCAGTTCTTCATTACACATGGGAAAACTCCTTGGCTTGATGGAAAACACACTGTTTTTGGTAAAGTAGTCGCCAAGAAAGATCAAGATATCGTGAACAAGATAGCTCAAGGCGACAAAATCGAATCCATTAAGATAACAGGTGCACTCGAAAACCTCCCAGAAGATGTTAGTATTCAGCTAGACTGTTGGAACGACCTACTAGACAGCGCTAAATAGAACCTCTCCCAGCAGAAGATATCTCACAAGACCTCACCAGCTAAATGAACCAACATTTCTATAGCTAATAAATGTATAGCTGCCTCTCCTGGCAGAGAGGCTTAGGGACTAAACGTATGCTTATTTATTTCAACTATTTTTTTAGTCATTTACTTTTTGCCGAGTCATTATCGGGGATGGTTGGATGGTTGGAGGGGGTGTATGCTTGGATGGTTTGAGCGTTAGAGAGTTTGTGAGAGGATTGCCCCTAAACCTCTCTGCCAGGAGAGGTAACGGCATTATTATTGTTAGAATATTCTAGTATATTCCGTTGGTGAGGTCTTGGAGGTAGTTGCACCGAGCTTGCTTTGAAGTAATGTGATAGCTTCCGTGGGAGAGGTTATGTTATATTAGAATAGTGGAGGCAACTCAAGATGTATAAAAAACTAAAGATTACTCGAAAGAAAAAAATAGGAAGTATCCCAGGAACTTTGCTTTATACTGGGGAAAAAGTTTCAGCACCTGTGAAAGTATCCTTAATAACATATAACTCCAAGGATTTTGATGAGGGAGACATAACATCCTTTGACCATAAGAAGATTAATAACAAGGATTTGGTTTCTTGGATTAATATTAACGGCTTGCATGATACAGAAGTTATTAATAAGCTTAATACTATATTCCCCGTCCATCCTTTGGTGCTTGAAGATGTTTTACATGTTAATCAGCGACCTAAAATGGAGGACTTTAAAGAGTATCTGTTTGTAGTTCTAAAGATGTTCCAATATGATGTGGAAAAAGAAGTAATAAAGTCAGAACAAGTTAGTTTTATTTTATATCCAAATACACTCATTACCTTTCAGGAAGAGGCAGGTAATTTTTTTGATGGTGTTCGTGAACATCTTCGTAGAGACAAGGGAAAGATTAGAGCGCTCAATGCCGATTACTTAATGTATGCACTGATTGACGCTATTGTTGATAATTATTATTTGATTTTAGAGCAATTAGCTGAAAAGATTGAACTCTTAGAAACAGAGGTTTTTGCTAATCCTAATAAGATTACCTTAAAAAGGATTCACTATCTTAAACAAGAAATCATTATGTTAAGAAAGTCCGTTTGGCCATTAAGAGATGTGACTAGTTTATTATATAAAGATGAAACAGACTTAGTTTGCTCAGACACGAGATTCTTTTTTAGAGACCTGTACGATCATACAATTGAGGTAATGGATATTGTTGAGACTTACAGAGACTTAACTTCTGCTTTAATGGAAATGTATCTTTCAAGTATAAGCAATAAAATGAACGAGATTATGAAAGTATTAACGATGATTTCTACTATTTTTATCCCTCTTAGTTTTTTTGCAGGAGTGTATGGTATGAATTTTAAGCATATGCCAGAACTTGAGTTAGTGCATGCTTATCCATTAGTTCTTTCTTTTATGGCAACTATAGCAATAGTGATGCTTATATTTTTTAAACGCATGAAGTGGCTATAAATTTTATTTTAAGAATATTTAAGAGATAGTGTTTGTGTTTTCTTCACTTAAGGAACAATGGCTTCTGACGTCATAAACTACTTTTGATAATGCGCCAACCATTACGCTTCCACCGTGGTTTGAGGGTAGAGACCTACTGAAAATAGAAATAATATAGGGTTTATTATTAGCATAGATTATACCAACATCGTTTCTAACAAAATCGAGGGAACCAGTTTTGTTGGCTATAGTAACATTAGGTAGGAATCTAGCAATCCCCCATTTGTGTCTCTGTGCCTTCATGGTTGCTAACATTTCAGTTGAAGCCTTAGGAGAAATCAATTGTCCTTTATACATTTTATCCATTAATTTAAGCATATCGTCTGGACTAGTGATATTATGCTTGCCATCTACTTTTACAAACATGGTCGGATCTTTAATTACCGTTTTATATATACCGCATCTGCGCATAAATGAATTAATGTTATGAACACCTAGTTTTGCCATGAGCATTTGGGTAGCGGTGTTATCGCTATCTGTAATCATTAAATCAATTAGTCTTCTAATAGTGAATGTTTCTCCGCTGGAATGATATTGCAAACTACCGGAGCCTGGAAGCTTGTAACGATCCGTAAGTCGCATTTTGTCATCGAGGGAAATAACCCCAAGTTGAGCTTGGTGATAGGCTTCAACCATAACTGGTATTTTTATTACGCTGGCTGGATTAAAAGCGACATTGCCATTTAAGGAAAAAGTTTCACCAGACGATAAATCTTTGATAGAAATACCAACAACACCCCCAGGCATTGCGTAGCGTGTAACTTCTTTGGTTATTCCTTCTAACGACTCAAGAATCCACTGTGGTTTCTCTTTGACATTAGTTTTAAAGTCAAAGAAGGGACTTGCAAAAGTCATACAAAATAATAATAAACTTAAGATAACTATTTTTTTCATCATTTAACCCTTAGTATATAATACAAAAGTAAGTTTGTGTGTAATAAAATGTAATACCCCCTATTACATATTTAATTCTAAGAATATTTTATAATAATTCAAGCCCAAGATGCCGTGTATTATCTATAAATATTTAAGTATTTACTGTAGAATTGAGATAATTATGGATATCATCTCAATTATTTTAGTTGTTCTTGGTCTATGTGTGTTTGAAATAGTATCAAGTGTGGACAATGCAGTTGTTAATGCAGATGTTCTTGCTACTATGGGTAAAAAAGCTAGAAGATGGTTTTTGGTATGGGGAATATTTATAGCTGTATTTGTAGTTCGTGGTCTCTTGCCTTGGTTTATTGTTTGGCTAGCAAATCCAGCTCTTGGTCCTATTTCTGCGTTAACTGCAACTTTTAGCAATGACCCTGCTATCCTTGAGTCAGTTGAAAGAACAGCACCTATGCTGCTTCTTGCTGGAGGCATGTTTTTAGTTCTTTTGTTTTCACACTGGCTTTTTTTAGAAGAAAAAGCTTTTGGGTTTAAATTCGAAAAATATATTTCAAGCAAAGGATTTTGGTTTTTTGCTCTTACTTCTGTAATTTCATCAACAGTTGTTTGGTTGGCGTTAAAACAAGATCCGATTTTGGCTTTTGCCTCAACTATTGGGACAACAGCATTCTTTGTTATATATGGATTTAAGGAACAGGCTGCGAAAGCTGAGGAAAACTTAAAGAACCAGCATTTGTCTGATATTTCCAAGTTGCTTTATTTAGAAGTGCTGGATGCTACCTTTTCAATAGATGGTGTAGTAGGAGCGTTTGCTTTTACTTTGTCTGTTCCACTTATTATTCTGGGGAATAGTTTTGGGGCTATTATTGTAAGGCAATTTACCATAAAAGGCGTAGATAAAATCCGCAAATATCTTTATTTAAAGAATGGTGCGATGTATTCTATTGGTGTTCTTGGTACACTAATGGTTCTAGAAAGTTTTGGGCTTGATGTTCCCTCGTACGTTTCGCCATTAATTACTTTTTCAGTGATTGGTTTCTTTTTGTGGAAGTCAGTTAAGCATATTAAAGCTGAACAGAAAGCTGGTAGTTTAGCTTAACAAGTTGCCTCAGCGACTAGTTTTTCTTTTTGTTGTGTTTGTTCTGTGTCTTGTGTTGGTTCTTGGTCTTCGGCTGCTGCTGCTTCTTCTTTATTTATCTCTTCTTGATTGTGGGGCTTCATTTCTATTGTTGCATCCACCTCTAAGGCTGTTTCATTTTCTATATGTTTAAGGGAATGGATTTGTATTTCGTTGTTAAAGACCGAGAATTTAATATTGGATAAAGCACTTCTTAATGAAATTCGTGCATGGTTTATGACAACATGTACTTTCGGGTGAATGGTTCCATAAACATAAAGCTCAGGTGATTTCCCGAATTGGATAGATGTTTGTATTCTTTCTTTTTCTTGACGGAGCAGTTGAGTGGCTTCAAGTAATGCAGTTCTTGTGCTTTTTATATAGGAATAAGTACTTAGAATTTTTACTGCTTGTTCTTTATTTGTTTTAATCAGGAAGTTTTTATTTTTAATAAGTTTTCCTAAATGTAAAAAATCATTAAGACCTTCGGCTAATAGTTTGCTTTTTTCTCGTAGTTCTTTTTCAATTTCTTTTAGTTTAGCAAATTTTTCAGATACATTATCTAGGATGACAGTGGTTTTTGTTTCGTGAGGAGAACCAAGGTCAAAGGTTTGTATTAGCTCTCCAGCCTTAGTGGTTCCACCAACAATTACGGCATCTTTTCTTTTACAGATTATGGCAATTTTTGCAGTGGTTTGTGAATTTATTATATGTTCTTTGACAGTGATAGTATCGCCTGAGGCAACTAGACCACCTTCTATATATGCGATAGATATATCTCCTTCAGCGATAATAGAATCTTCTTCTCCAGGGATTTTCCCTCCACGGCAAATAATGTTTCCTTTTACGTAGGTGTTTGTATGGTGGATTGCCCCACGTACTTCTAAGTTGCCTTGAGTTTTGACATCAAAGCCAGTCCGAATATTTTCAAGGATTAGCAGATTGCCTTTATAATCAATATTACCTGTATCATAATCTACATTTAATACTTCAAAGGCAGTTTGAATTTCGAGTTGGTTGTTTTTCAAAACAGGGTGTCCTGAATTGAGCGCTATTAGATTTTGGTTATCATCGGCAAAGGCGATGGTTTTGTTAAACAGCAAGGGGATTATTTCTCCATTTTCTGCTAGGAGCTCTTCTCCGTGGACATTGGTTCCGTGTATTCCTTCTGTCGCAGGCGTTACTTTGGCAACGATATCACCTGTTAATACGTAATCTATTTCCCCTTTATTATGGTAATTAACAGAATCATCTTCTCTTTTGATTGATTCTCTTTCTAAATAAGGGAGGGTGTTAAAAAAGAATTCATTTTGACTTTTTTCTCCGTTTTGAGGTGGAATGCCTTGAGCAATTAAATGTTCTCCAGGATTAAGAGTACCATTTAATAGTTGCTCTATAGTGTCTTCATTAATGCCGAAAACAATGTTTTGTTCTTGTAGCATTTGCTCAAGATCGGTTCTTTCTAGTGGCAAGTTATCGGATGTATTAATAATAGCTTGTAGCTTGTCCTCAGAAACAGTAATGGATATGTTATTTAGTAAATTCATTATTGTTTATTATTTTTATATAGGGACTTTTTTTATCTATCTAATATATATAATATTTAAAGAAAGCAATAAACGCAAGGATAGTGCGTTTTGTTTAAGAGAAGATTTCTTTGCAAAACTCAGCAATGCCTTTTTTCTTTTCAGAAGAAAAGGGAATCACTTTGTGCTGTCTAGCAAATTCTTCTACTTTTTTAAGCTTTTTTACATATTCTGATTGTTTTATTTTGTCAATTTTATTGGCTAAAATAATAATGTTTTGGTGGTGTTCTTCAAGAAAATTAAGCATGGTGATGTCGCTTTCGGTTGGGCCTACATTGGCATCAATAATTAAGGCGATAACCTTAGGTTCATACCCAGAACTTGTGAAGTACCAATTGATAAGATCTCCAATGTTTTCTCGTACTGATTTTGATGTTTTAGTAAAACCATAGCCTGGAAGATCAATAAAATAAGTTGAGTCGTTTATTAGAAAAATGTTTATCTGTTGGGTTCTGCCGGGGTAGGAGCTTGTTTTGGCTAAGTTTTTGTTGTTAGTTATAGCGTTGATAGCGCTAGACTTTCCAACATTAGAACGGCCAATAAATGCAATATGAGGGATTTCGTGCCTAAGCGTCTTACCTGTTTGTGTCATGCCAGTGATAAATTCTGTTTTTTTAATAATCATATAACCATCATATCAGATAAAAAGTATTGGTAAACTTAGTTATTCAATTTTACTAGCTACCAGTCTACTAATAAGTCATTGACTATTATAGTTGTCAATAAAGACTTAAATAGTGTTGGTTTGGGTGTTACTGCGTTGGTGCTACTGGTGGTGGTGTTGCTGGCGCTTCTGCGGGTGCTTCTGGTGTCGTAGCTGGTGTTTCTGCAGCTGGTGCTGTTGCATTTTCCAAGTCTGTGAGTGCAATCTCATCATCACCACCACTTATCTTATTGAATAAAGCCAAAATATTTTCAATTTCTGATTTTGGTATTTGCATTCTATTCAGTTGTCTTGTAAATTCAGCTCTTGTTATTATTTTGTCGTTGTCTCTATCAAATGTTCTAAAGTTTTCTTTGTTAATTGTTAAGGAACCAGAAACGCTAGATTCATTCATTGATTTTGAGATCCCGTTAACTCCTGCAGGAGAATCATGTCCTTTATTAAACCCGTTGTTTTTCCAATCTGCTTTTCCTTCTGCTTTCCAGGCTTTTATTGCTTCTGGGTTATCCCCGACCTTTGCTTTGAATTCCTTAAAACTTATTTGGCCGTCATTGTTTGAATCATATTCAGCAAAGTTAGATTGATTAATAGTCACATCCCCATAGGTGTGAGATGCTTGATAGTTGAAGGTAACGCCATTGGAGAAATCATTATCTTCTTCAAGGGG
>JBAXBT010000033.1:0-9379 GCA_037141875.1 Candidatus Riflemargulisbacteria bacterium | reverse complement strand
CATCGGCTTTATATCTGTACAATTGCCCGAGCCATGTATAATTACTATATATATCACGTAATTTTACGCCTTGTCCCTGGAGACTACTCCTCGTCCTATCATTTCATTTACGGTGTACACCAGGGGAGCTACATCGGCTTTATATCTGTACAATTGCCCGAGCCATGTATAATTACTAAATATATCATGGCTACTTACGCCTTGTCCCTGGAGACTACTCCTCGTTCTATCATTTCAATTTACAATAACCCTTGCTGAAGCTTCTTCCTTGCCCTTAAAGAAATAGCTTTAACATTAGCTAGTGACAACCCTGTTTTCTCAGATATTTCTTTTGATTTATAACCTTCAATATCTTTCAAAATAAGAACAATCCGATATTTCTCAGGTAATTTATGCAATGCTGTTTCTAGCTTATGCGCAAAGTCTTTCTGATCAAATATATCCGCAGGATTACTATTATTATCTGGTGTTAATAATATAACTTTTTCACTTTCCTCATGAATTGGCTTAAGTTTACGTTTATACATATTACAATGATTTATCCCTACACGATAA
Source organism: Candidatus Riflemargulisbacteria bacterium (assembly GCA_037141875.1). Classification (GTDB taxonomy): domain Bacteria; phylum Margulisbacteria; class Riflemargulisbacteria; order GWF2-35-9; family DYQY01; genus DYQY01. The sequence continues at coordinate 8,824 of JBAXBT010000033.1, read as the reverse complement.
AGCCAACTAGCAAATTTTGTTTGATCCTTAACTGTTTGATGTTTATGATAAGCAGTAATGAGAGTTTCTTGCATAACATCCTGAGCACTAAATCCCTCTTTACATAATTTTTTTAAATATAAATATATACGTTTCTCTAGGGGTTTTACCATTGCTTCGAAATCTTCATGAGACACAATATTATTCATATAATGATTCTACCATAATAAGAGCAATTATATTTTAAAAGGTCATCCCGACCAAATCAGTCAAAGACTGAAGCGTGGAGGGATCTCTCGACTATGCTCAAGATGACAAATCAAAATTAGTAATTTGTATCCAATTACTAATTTTTTGCATCTAATAAATGAAAACGATTAAATGGAGGAAAGTAAATGAAATTAAAAGTAATATTGAACCGTTGCCCACAAAACCATAGATGTCCAGCAGCTCGAGTCTGCCCAGTAAATGCTATATCTCAGTCCGGAAATGGAGCTCCAGAAATTGACAATAATAAATGTATACAATGTCTGAAATGTGTATTGTATTGTCCTATGGGTGCTATTGCTGCCGAATAAATATATTTAATTGGGTCAACGTGTAAACATTGAACCAATTAATGCACCATATAAAACCGACATAACAGGACTACTAGTTATTGGACATGAACCAGAATGGCAACCAATAAATTTATAAACTAAATAACCAACTACTCCACCTATTAAGCTACCTAAAAGAATTTTTATCATTATATATACTCCTCTAAACATTCAGATGCAATAAAATATTAAAAAGATACATTTGGGGCATATATTTAAACATAGAATTAAACCAAACATAAATGATATACTCAATCTATGGCAAAAAAAACACTAGTACAACATCTAATTGAACATGGCTTAGTCTCAAATGAAGATGATGCAATAAAACAAGTTATGGCAGGCAATGTAGTCGGAGATGGCAGAAAGTTCTCATCAATTCATCAAAAAATTGAAAATGATGAAACAATTAGACTTAAAAAAATTGACGGAAAGTATGTAAGTAGAGGTGGAGATAAACTAGCCTCTGTTTTCTCACAATTTAATATTGATGTCCAAAATAAAACCGGACTAGACTGTGGAGTATCTACAGGAGGATTTACGGATTTCTTATTACAAATAAATGCCTTTAAAATGGTTACGATCGATGTTGGTTATGGTATTTTAGATGATAAATTAAGAAGAGATAAACGAATAGTCAACTTTGACAGAATAAATATACGTACTCTTGATAAGAACATCTTACAAGAAAAATTACTTGCGCATGAAAATGGACCTATTTCTTTACCTTTGGACTTTGGCGTAGCCGATTTATCCTTTATCTCATTAAATATCATTCTACCAATCATAAAAAACTTTATCTGTACTAACGGAGATATGCTGGCTCTTTATAAACCACAATTCGAACTACCTAAAGAAAGTATCCCTGAAGGTGGTATTGTAAACGATAACGACCTAATTGAAGAACACCTCGAAGGATTCATTGCCAATATGGGCAAAAATGGATTAACTCATATCAAAACTTTGCCAAGTCTAGTTCAAGGGACTAAAGGTAACCAAGAATTCTTTATTCATTTCAAGGTTTGTTAAATATTATAATTTTTCCCCATTATAATTTAGTTAACTATTCTATATAATAGGAACATGAGTAAATTCTACGCACACTTCACACAAAATATTGTTGGCTATATAGCACTTTTTTTATTTTGTGTATTAATTCTAGCAACAAATATTTTTTACCTATTTATTCCAATGTTGTTTATGTACCTAATAACAGACGTTATCGTAAGTTTTACACGCCAAAAAATAAGCTTTATTCCAGATAAAATGATAATACTTATCTTATATGCTGCCTTGATTGGACTTTTCATTTTTATTTTAATTAAATATGTACCAATTTTTTTATCAGATATATCTTTGTACACCAAACATATCAAAGAAGCCATCGAAACAATCATTATGAATTTCTCAAAAAAATTTCATTTAAATATTGATTTATCCTTTGTAAGAGAACAAGCAGTAGCTCACGCATCTAACTCATTCGGTAGAATTTTTAAAATTTTCAACAATATTACCAAGGGTATCATTTGGTTTATTTTTACTCTATTCTTAAATTTCCTTTTATACACTGAAGGTAAAAAAATCAAATATGTATTTACTTCCAATAAAAATAGCTTACTCACATACATTTACAATTTTATAACATTAAGGATTACTAGATTTTACCTATACTTAAAGAAAGTGATGCTTGGTCAAATATTTATTTCCTTAATAAATACTACTATTACCTTGGTTTTAATATATTCTTTACACTTACCTTACAAGTTCACACTAATTTCACTAGTATTCTTATTTGGATTAATCCCTGTAGTTGGGAATTTAATTTCAAATACAATCCTTGCCATTACAACTCTTATTTCTATTGGAGTACTTCCAGCAATTTTTTGCTTAGCCTATTTAATTGTTATACATAAACTTGAATATTTTTTAAACAGTAAAATAATCGGCACTATGATAAGCCTTCCAATGTTTATTACGTTGCTTGCCTTATTAATCGGTGAAATTATGATGTGGTTACTAGGCATGATAATTGCTATCCCTCTTCTACTTACCATTAAACAAGAACTCGAAGAGATTCCATTTCAAGACTAAATCATTACACATAAATAAATCATTTATTCCACTAATTTAATTCTTGTTAAATTGAAAATATTTGCTATACTTACTGCGCGAACCATTCGTATACGAATTAATATTTAAGGAGGAATCCATGGTAATAAATAACCTATCCGACGAAACTAATTTACTTAAACTTTTACACAATATAAGCAAACTACTACGTTCTCAGGTAGAAAAGAATTCTCAAAAATATGGATTAACAATGCCTCAATTATCCTTATTAAAATTTATTGCCACACAAAAGGAAACAACCCTAAGCGAAGTAGCCAAACAAGCTGGGTTATCAAATTCTACAACTTGTGGAATTTTAGATCGACTAGAAAAAAATAATATCATTACAAGAGAACGCTCAGCGCAAGACAAACGTATAGTTGTTATAAAACTTTCAGAACAAGGTGAACAACTAAAAGAAGAAGTAATATTCTCAAAAAAAGAATTATTAGCTGGTCTATTATCTCAAATTGAGCCAAAAGCGAGAAAAGAATTCATCGAAACAATGGAACATTTTGAAAGCCTTTTAGAGCAAGCAATAAATAAGGACAACAATAATTCATGACAAAAAAAGAAGCTCCAAAATGGTTAATGCTAGGCGTAATTGTACTTGGTACATTTATGGCTATTCTTGATACAAGCATAATCAATACGGCCATTCCCAAAATGATGACAGTTTTTAATGTGAGTACAGACCAAATAGAATGGGTTTTAACAGCATATATGCTTGCAATGGGCATGGTTATTCCATTAACAGGTATTTTAGGTGAAAAGTTCGGACTTAAAGCCATGTATATATTTGCATTAATCACCTTTACAGTTGGATCTGCAATGTGTGCCCTTTCCTGGGGTTTATCATCAATGATAGTTGCTAGAATTGTTCAGGCAGTTGGTGGGGGCATGATTATGCCAATTAGTATGACCTACATTTATCGAATAATACCACGTCACAAAATAGGTCTAGCAATGGGTTTTTGGGGCATAGCAGTAATGGCTGCACCTGCTATTGGACCAACTCTTGGTGGGTATATGGTTGAAACCGTTAATTGGCAATTCATTTTTGCAATTAACATTCCTATCGGTATTATCAGCGTATTTTTATCAGTGGCATTTCTAAAAGAATTCAAATCTGACACCCATGTTCATGTTGATTATGCTGGAGCAATTCTAGTCTGCATAGGACTATTAACTCTACTGCTTGGTCTTAATAAAGGAAATGCGGAAGGATGGACCTCTCCTATTATTGTTAGTCTCTTTTTTATTGCTTTTATAAGTCTCAGCAGTTTTATTTTCGTTCAACTAAATACTGAACATCCTTTACTAGACTTAAGTGTGCTTAAACATTATCCCTTTACCTTAAGCTTAATCATCAGCGTAATAACTACCTTTGCACTTTTTGGTGGCATATTTATGATTCCAATTTTTTTGCAAACACTGCAAGGATATACTGCAATCCAAGCAGGCATGCTAATGTTCCCTCCCTCTATAGCCAATTCTATTTGCTGGAACTTGAAAACAATACTCAAAAAAGGCTATTCCCCAACTAATTAGAATAACTGCTAACAATGGCGCACTCTTATACTTTAAATGCCCATACCAAGCAATAGTCATAAATACATTTGAAATTATTAATAGGATAATTGTTTGCATAATTCTATGCCTATCATATTTCAACTTAACCTCGCTTGCAACAATCCAAATCTTCATACTTCCTCATTTTCTAAATGTCGAGTTATTGCTATAATTGTTTACCTAAAAGCTAATAGCTAAAGGCTAGTAGCTAACATGGGGTTGTAGCTCAATTGGTAGAGCGCTTGCATGGCATGCAAGAGGTAAGCGGTTCGATCCCGCTCAGCTCCACCACGCTTCGCTTTGCGATAAAGAATGCAGAGCATTAGCGAAGACTGTCTCGGCTTAGTCAAAGACGAAGCCGGACAAGTTACTCTCTCAGCTTCGCATGGGCAGGCCATAACGTAAATATCTTTGTGTTTCATTTTCATTCTGCTAAGATAACTACATGAAAAATAAGCTATATATTATAAATATATTTACGTTATCATTTTTGTTTATTTTATTAACAGATACAGCTTCCTCAAGCACAACAACAAATAACAAATTAGAAGTAATTTCTTCTTCCAAACAAAATAAATATTTAATCGATTGTAATTATCTGAATATTTCCCCTAATATTGAAATGTTTACGACAACTGATTATTATTGGGATGAAAAGTATGGCTCGCAAAACGGTTTAGCCTCGACTTATGGCAAAGAGTTACATGGGAACATGACCAATAGCGGAGAGATCTTTGATATGAACGCTTATACGGCTGCTCATAAAAAGCTGCCTATTGGAACAATTATTAAAGTAACTGATATGGAAGAAAGACATAAGAACTATGGGAATGTTGTTTACTGCAGAATAAATGATCGTGGACCTTTTGTTAGAAAAAGAATTATTGATTTATCTACAGCTTCAGCAAAAAAACTAGGAAGATTCGGAGTTTTTAAAATAAAGCTGGAAATACTTAGTCCTAATACGCTTGTATTAGAAAAAATATTAAAGAGAGTCAATGAGCATTAACCTAACTGAACATATCTCTAAAACAACCAACATCAACACCACGAGCATTAACAATGTACTATCATTATTAAATGAAGGTTGTACAATTCCCTTTATTGCCCGCTATAGGAAAGAACGAACAGGCGAGCTAGACGAAGTAAAGATTCAAACGATTAAAACAATCGCTGATTATTTCAAAAACTTAAATGAAAGAAAAGAAACTATCCTTAAAAGTATAGTAGAACAAGAAAAGCTAACACCTGAGATAGAAAAACAAATAGAAACATGTACCGATAAGCAAATACTTGAGGACATCTATCTACCTTACAAAAAGAAAAAACTAACTAAATCTATAATTGCTATTAGTAAAGGACTAGAACCATTAGCAAACATAATACTTAAACAACAACCAATAAGCCAAAGTAAAGAAGCTCTTCTTGACCAATTTATAGCACCTGATAAAGGGACACATACAACGAATGAAGCATTACAAGGAGCTTTAGATATAATTGCTGAAAGAATATCAGAAAATGCTAACTATAGAAAATGGATAAGAACATTTACTCATAATAATGGAATAATTATTACCAAAGTAAAAAAAGAGTTTAAGGATAAAGAAACAAAATTTGAAATGTATTACAACTTCTCTGAGCCTCTAAAAAAGTCAGTGGCGCATAGACTACTAGCCATAAGACGAGGAACTGCAGAAAAAGTATTAAACCATAGCATTGAAATATCTGAGGATGCTTGTTTAGATTTTCTTATAAAAAACATAATAACTAATAAATCATCTGTTTTTTATTCTGAAATAATTCAAGCAATAACAGATAGCTTCAAACGACTCATCTATCCATCTATTGAAAATGAGTGCTTTAATGAAAAAATAGCAACAGCAGAAACAGAGTCAATCCAAGTATTTGCTAAAAACCTACAAAACCTTCTACTTGCGCCACCAGTTGGAGCTAATTCAATAATGGCTCTTGATCCAGGTTTTAGGACTGGTTGTAAGGTAGCAGTAATTGACAACAACGGCAACTACATCACAAGCATAGCAGTCTATCCAAACGCACCACAAAACAATGAAAAAGAAGCAGGCGAAACTTTGATTAAACTAATAAATACATACAAAGTAGAATTTATCGCTATTGGCAGTGGTACTGCTTCCAAAGAAACAGAACTTTTTATTAATAAGCTAAAACAAAGCAATAAACTGACCATTAAGTCAGTTATCGTGAACGAGTCAGGTGCCTCCATTTACTCTGCGTCAGAACTTGCACGAGAAGAATTTCCAAATCTAGACATAACAATCAGGGGTGCAATAAGTATAGCAAGAAGACTACAAGATCCTCTCTCTGAATTAATTAAAATAGATCCAAAATCTATTGGTGTTGGACAATATCAACATGACGTAAATCAAAAAGAACTAAAAAATGCTTTGGATTTCATCATCGAATATTGTGTAAATCATGTAGGAGTAAATCTAAATACTGCTTCATATTCCCTATTGTCACATGTATCCGGGATAGGAACCGCACTAGCTAAGAACATAACAGAATACCGTTCACAAATTACAAATTTCAACAGCCGTAAAGAATTAAAAAAAGTTCCTAAGCTTGGCCCGAAAGCATTTGAGCAATGTGCTGGATTTTTACGAATTGACAATAGCTCTGAACCACTCGACAATACCTCGATTCATCCTGAAGCCTACCCTATTGTAAAGTCGATGGCAGTTAAATTAAACACAACTATAGATAACCTAATCTCTACACCTACATTACTTGAATCCTTAGACCTTAGTGAATTCATTACCTCTGACATTGGACTGCCCACTCTTAGAGATATAGTTAAAGAACTTAAAAAGCCAGTATTAGATCCTAGAGAAAAATTTACTTATGCTAACTTTTTAGAAGGAATTAATGAAATCTCTGACCTCAGTCCTGGCATGATACTAGAAGGAATTGTTACTAACGTTACTAACTTTGGTGCATTTATTGATATTGGGGTACATCAAGATGGACTCATTCATATTTCTAAACTTAGTAACACTTTCGTAAAAGATCCAAATCACATAGTTGCTGTTGGACAAAAAGTTTCGGTTAAAGTGATAGAAGTGGATGTAAGAAGGAAAAGAATCAGCTTAGAAAAAATATAACTAACAATTACAATATATAATATTGAAATTTTCTATATACGCAAACGATATGTTAATATATTTCAAATATATTGCTCACAGGAGAATACACTCATGAAACTAAAATTAGTATCTACGACCTTAATCAATAGCAAAAACCCTCAGAGTCCCTACTTGTTCTTAAAACCAAACCTATGGGGCAATATTAAAGCTCAAGAAGAAGTTATCTCTTTCCTTAGAAATTATGGTATAACAGTTAATAATAGAATTGAAATCCCAGGTGGCACTCAATTTACAGAAATAATAGATGAACATTACCGCAACAATTCACAATCATCCGTTTTAAGTCCAAATCAACTAGAACTTGATAATGATGAAAAAATCAAAATAAGTAGCAACTTCAACCTTGGTTGGGATTCTCAGATTGCCTCAGGTAATATATATAATGGTTTTGAATTAATAAAAAAATTCAGAATATCTCCTGTTGATCTTAATGAACTTTGGATGAAAGCTCAGACAATTAAAGTTAAATCTGGGCTATATCTTGCTAAACTTGAACTTAATGGCAAAACATTATTTGTAACCAACGGGTTTTATCCAGCAATTCAAACAAAATATACAAATATAAATTCTGGAATAATTGCACTTAACATCAAACTACCAAAAAATATGTCTTGGAATGACTTCAGAGAATTAATAGGAAGTACTGACCCAAATAAAGCAAAAATAGGAACATTAAGAAAACATCTGCTTGATGTTGCCTCAAACTTAAATATAACTGTCACTGTTTTAGATAATGCAGTGCACGCTAGTGCATCACCATTTGAAGCACTTCGAGAGGTTTCACTATGGGGCAAGTTTCTGAACAAAAATTATAAATCAGAACCTTTATATAAAGCACTGATTGAAAATGGGATAAATGAACAAATAATCAGAGTTTGGTTTGACAACCCATTAATATTATATGAAGATAAACAAATTAGAATATTTGATATTCTAGAAAACCTAGACTTCCAAGAAACAATAGATTATTTAAAAAAGCTACTAAATATTTAAATCAAATACTCTATCTACCTACCATAAACAGTCTAATTGAATGTGAACATATAAAATGCTAGTATAAATTCCATGAAATATTCATCTATATTTAATAAGTTATTATTTATTATAGGAATACTAGTTTCTTTAACTCTTGCTGAAGCACGAGAGCTTAATCTTGAGCAATTTATTATACAGGCTAACGAATCAAATCCACTTATCAACTCACTAAAAGCACAAATTGATACACAGCAAGCATCACTTCAGAATACTGGAACATTATCCGACCCATATATATCTTATGAAAGCGCACCAAATCCAATGTATAAACTTAATCAAAAAATAAATAATCCTTTTACTAATCAAACAAATGAATACATTGCCTCATCTGATTTAGCTATATCCAAC
>JBAXBT010000032.1:0-9425 GCA_037141875.1 Candidatus Riflemargulisbacteria bacterium | reverse complement strand
CTACGAAGACTGCCACGGCGTAGCTAAAAGCGAAGACGGGCATACTATATAAGTTTACGTAAATAACTTCGAACTTCGCCTGGGCAAGCCAATCGCTCTACTCCAGTAATTGTGGAACATTCTATATATTTTTATATTTTGGGTACAAATTAATTAGTGCCACTGCGTCTCGTCGTGGCGCAATCAAAGAAGAAGCTGTGCAAGCCATCAATTTTACTCATATACTAATCTATTAATTAACTTCCATTTACTATATAAGTAACAGTTGCTGCAATAATTGCATTTGCGTCATCGTTGTTTTGCAATACGCTAACATGTGAATACACATCAGGTGGGGAGTTATGTAACAAAAATTTAGCTACTGGTTTAGACGTAAGTAATAGATATGGCGAATTACTTGGAAGCTGATTAATAATTCTAAATATTTCTTTGAGAGTAGCTTCTTTTCCCCAATAATCATTCTTTTTAATCTCAGAAACTGTCTTTTCTAATAAAGAAGGCACAATCCTATAAGGAACAATTCTTTCATAAGGCATCTCTCGCCTTAATAAAAATCTATTAATAATTAATTCAGCATGTTCCATTCCTGCCTTGGAAGGATCAGAATCAAGACAATGAACAATAATCACGGGATAACCTGTTAAAGAAAGTGAAACTATTTTATTTCTTATCATAATAAATTATCGAAACTAATTTAAAAATATTTCAGACAATTATGCTAATTAATGCATAAAAAAAGCACTCATTTCTGAGTGCTTTTTTAAATATATTTTAAAAAAAGAAAATTATTTCTGTTCTCTTCCTACATATTCCTTAGTAGTCGTATCAACGATAATAATCTCGCCTTCTTTAATGAAATAAGGGACTTGTACTTCAAGGCCTGTCTCTACAGTTGCTGGTTTAAGCACTTTGCCTGAAGAATCACCTCTTGTAACTTCTTCTGCATAAGTAACCTTCAAGTTAGCAGATTTTGGCAAATCAATACTTACTGCCTTACCCTCATAAAATAAAATATCAACAACTTGTTCTTCTAAAATAAAATAAATCGCATCTCCTAAGTCTTCCTTAGTAATCTCTACTTGATCAAATGATTCTTGATCCATGAAAGAATAAGCATCATTTGTTGCGTATAAATATTGCATTTTTTTAACATCAAGTCTTACATCATCTAATTTATCTGTAATAGTATATGAAGTTTCTGATAACGCATTTGTCTCCATATTTTTTAACTTCATTTTAATAATTGCGTTTTGTCTGGCTGCTCTATAATACTCACACTTAACTATTAAAAAAAGATCATTGCCTCTCTTTATAATATTTCCTGATCTGACATCTCCTGCTAATTTCATTTATTCACTTCCTTATATTTGTTCAATAAACTTAATAAGTCTTTCTATTAAATTACCTTTAACAAGAAGATCCTTTCTAAGTTGCTGAAATATTGCTCTTATTTTATCAAGGTTATTCATAAATGAATAGATGATGTCTTCTATTTCTGATCTATTTAGTTTAGATACACCATTATAATAAAACATAAGCTTCTTATAATCATTAAATAATTTCTGGTCACTGAAATTTAACTCAAGTACACCAAGAAATGCATCAAGCTTAGCTAAATGAGCACTATCGGCCTGCGAATAAATTTGCCAAAACAATGGATTCTGCGCATTAATCGCTTGGATTAAAGAATCTTCCCCACGAATAAAATTAAAATCTGAACTTTTAAGTAAATCATCAAAATCAGATTGATTGTAAAATTTAGGATAAAGTAATTTCAGACTTCCTTGTTTTAAATCAATTTTTTTGATTGCATTCTGACTTTTCTCTCCACAAACAAATAAATATATATCCTTTTTCTGCACATTCAAACATTCAAGCATCACATTCAAATCATCCCCATAGTGAAATAACACTCCTGAAAGAAAGTCAGAAGAGGGAAAGAGGTCAAAATGATTCAAGAAATCATTTATCCTACTTTTAGATTCATTGCCAAACAATAATCCTCCACTATCGGCACTGAAACCAGGTATATAAAAAAACTTAAGAGCTTTTCCACCGCTATAACTTTGACTTCCATGAATTTCTTTTACCCACTTCTCTGCTGATATTCCCTCAATAATAATTATAAGCTGACTTTCAATTAAAACCTTTTGGTGATATCCTTCAGGCAAAGGTGTTTGTAATAAAGTAATAACTAAAGATGCTGGGGAAATACTGTTCATATCTACTTTATTAACATCAACAAATAAAACATTATGGATTATTTGGCTCTTCAAGTCTGGATTAATCAATGACTCAATCTTGTTTAGAACAATTAAATCATCGATAAACACTCTAACCTCTGCAAGAGGAAAAACTTCTGAATAATTATTTGCAAGCCTAAGAGCTATGCCTGCATCACCATAGTTATCAATAACACTACAATGAATATCTACATTATTATTAGTTAAATTCATAATTGATATTTTAACTTATTTTAATAAAAAAAGGATAAATCAAAGAACAAATAAACAGATAAACAGTTCAACAGCAAAACGAATATACAAATAAACATTAAAATGAAGGATTTTACGCCTAGTAAAAAGAATTTTTCTTTACTATAATATAAATTGTTAAATACAAAAATATTTAGGAAAAGAAAGGGTTATTATGTTTGCAGATGATGAACTAAAAGATTTTGATTTCGAAGAACTTGACAATGAGATTGGTCTTGGAGAACTTTTAAAGCAGAAGGACAATTTTTTTGTTTCACTTTTAAAAAAGATAATTTTTGGTATTCTTGTAATCCTTATCGGAATAATGGTTTTTTATGCAAGTTTTACTATTGGAAAGGTTCTTTTTCTTTCTGACAGCACTGTTCCAATGAATCCATACGAACAAGAAATAACAAATACAGCAGGCGTTGAAACACCTGTTGCGACAATCACCTCAGTTAACGAAAACGTTGTTGCACCTGAACAACAAACTGTGGCTCCGGTTGTTTCAGCTCCAGTAGTTGTAAAACAAGAAGCAATTAAACCAGCACCAACGAAACAGATTGTTGCTAATCCAGTAGTTATAAAACAAGAGGCAGTTAAACCAGCACCAGTGAAACAGATTGTTACTAGCCCAATAGTTGTAAAACAAGAAGCAATTAAAGTAGCACCAGTGAAACAGATTGTTGCTAATCCAGTTATAGTTAAAAAAGAAGTTGTTAAAGAACCTATAAAACCAATAACTATTAGTGTCAAAAATATTGAGCCAGTCGTCGTTAAAGCAATCACGCCAGTTGTACAACCTACTCCAATAGTAGCAAAGGAAACAACTGCCACAGGCAAATACGTTCTTTTCGCAGGAACATTTGGTTTATTAGAAAATGCAAAAAAAGTACAAAGCGCAGTTGCTGCTCACGGTTTTAGTCCAGAGATTAAAACAATTGTTAAGAATAACACAACTTTCTATAGAGTAATTGTTGGCTCATACAATGATATTGTAAAAGCCAATAGTTCAAAAAAAGTGTTAGATTCTGCTGGGATTGAGAGTTTTCTAGACTCCTCAGCTAAATAGTAGATGCTATTTCTTAAACAAATGAGACAAGACATTGGTATTGACCTAGGAACTGCTAATACAGTCGTTTTTGTAAAAGGCAAAGGCATTATCCTTAGAGAACCTTCTGTTGTAGCTATAGAAAAAAACACTAGACAACTAATGGCTATCGGCAAAGAAGCAAAACTTATGGTTGGAAGAACTCCAGGCAATATTATTGCAATACGTCCCTTAAAAGATGGTGTAATTGTAGATTTTGAAATCACCGAACAAATGATAAGAAGTTTTATAAACAAAATTTATCCTAACCGTTGGGCATCACTATTTAAACCAAGAATAATAATTGGTGTACCTTCTGGAATAACCAACGTTGAAAGAAGAGCAGTTGTTGAAGCATCCTTACAAGCAGGAGCAAAAGAAACATTTCTTATAGAAGAACCAATGGCGGCGGCAATCGGCGCTAACCTACCAATTGAAGAACCGACAGGTAGTATGATAGTAGACATTGGCGGAGGAACAACCGAAGTAGCGGTTATATCTCTTGGTGGGATTGTTGTTGCAAGGTCTATTAGAGTTGCAGGAGACGAAATGGATCAAGCCATAGTGTCACACTGTCGTAAAAACTATAATCTTCTTATTGGTGAACGAACAGCAGAATCAATCAAAATACAAATAGGTTCAGCCTATCCAAAGTTAAAAGAAAAAGAAATGGAAGTTAATGGTAGAGATCTAGTGACTGGTTTACCAAGAACCTTTACTCTGACATCATCCGAGATAAGACACGCGCTTATAGAGCCTGTAAACACCATTGTACAAACAGTTAGATTAACTCTGGAGCAAACACCTCCTGAACTTTCAGTAGATATTGCCAATAATGGCATCTATTTAGCTGGAGGAGGAGCCCTCCTTAAAGGTTTAGACAAATATATTGCAGATGAGACTGGCCTTAAAGTTAAAATTGTAGACGATCCGCTATCTAGCGTTGCATATGGAACAGGTAAAGTGTTAGAAGATATGGATAGACTAAGGAAAGTTCTTATCTCGGATAAAACCTAATTAACTACTATGACAAGGCAAGAATAACTTAAATTCAGTGCCTTCGCCTTCTTTACTCTCAACTGTAATATCACCATTAGCATCTTCAACTAACTTTTTTACTATAGCTAAGCCTAGCCCAGTTCCCATAAGATTCTTTCTCTTAGTATAAAAAGGTTTAAATATAGTATTCAAGTGTTCAGCAGGGATTCCAACACCATTATCTTTTATGGACACACCTATCATTTCCCGATTACCAATCTTTGTTTCATAACCACCAACAATAACTTCTTTATAATCAATATCATTTTCAATTACTGCTTTTATAGCATTATCAATTATATTCATAAATATCTTTTGAAGTTGATGTTCAAACATAAATACAGTTGACTCAGGCATATCGGCTTCTTTTAAGGTAACTTTATATTTATTTACATCATCTGAAGAATTAAACTGTTTAACTATTCGTAATAACATCTCCTTAATCATTACTTTCTCTGTAGGGATATCTTTGGAAGTGCGAGAGTAATCTAAAAAGTCATCAGCAATCTTTCTGAGCTTATCATTGATCTGAATAGTTTCCTCTATCACGGAATTCATCTCTTTATTATTAACTAATAAATACTTCAAACTCTTTAACGCCTTGGCCTTTTCAGCAAAATCACTTTTATCAATAGCATCATACAAACTTAAAATAACCTTATCGTTATTATTTATCATGTCTTCTTGCTTAACATAAGTAAAAAGTCTATTCATAGAACTAAGAGGGTTTCTAATATCATGAGCAACCTCACCTGAAAGTTTTCCCATTGCGGTAAGCTGTTCTTCCTCAATTAACTTATCTTGTGCACCTTTAAGTTCGATTAATGCTTCTCCTAATTGGTTATTTTTCTCTTCTAACTCAATTTTATGTTCCATATGCATCTTTTTCTCTATAGCTATTCTAGTTTTCTCTTCTATCTCAAATATTCTCATTAGTACTAAAGAACCTTGGTTAATCATAAATCTTAAAAGTCTAAAATCCTTTGGTTTAAATCTTTCGCCACTTTTCTTCTTAGTAACAACTAATATTCCACTTAGTTTATTTTTAAATACACTCCCTATAAGAGCTTCGGCTCCTATCATCTCAATAACCGTCAAACATTCCTTTAATTTAACATCATCATTATAATCAATTGTTTTTAACAATTCCTCCCTAACGAGAATGTTTCCTTGAACCTTTTGAATAACAGTAAAAAGAGCATGATTCGTACTAATGGATAAAAGCTTTGAACGTTTTCTTGAATCGATAAAATTATCCATTTCCTCTAATTCTACATAATAATATTTTGTTCTAGTCTTATTAGGAAGAAATATTCCAGCGTTTTTGACTTTTAAATATTTTGTTATATCTTCATGTAAACTATAAAGTAAAAAGTAAATATCAGTGATTTCACTAAGCTTACGATTAACTCTATCTAATACCTTGTCGTAGTTATAATCAGCAGCATAAAACAGACTGTCAGTCGTCCGCTTCATCCATTCTTTAATATACTCTGAAAAAAGAATAAAAATCGTCCAAAGAACTGCTGTAATTAAATAAGCATGACCACCAACTAAAGCAAATAATCTATCTGAAAGGTAATTAACTACCATTACAAAAGGAAGGATTACTAACAGAAACAGAACTAAAAAGTACGAACTCCTTTTTAAAATTATCTCAACATCAAGAAATTTCAGATAAAGAATGTTGTAAACCATGAACATACCAAAAATAACCCCAAAAAAACTTGATAAAAGATTAAAAACAGAATAACTAAGGTTACTATTAATGTCAGGGACTAAAAGATAATAGAAAATAGCGCAAAATAAAGCAAAAACTGAACCAACTATGAAAAATTTAATACTCATTGTATCTTGCTTCTTTTTAATAAAAATCGCACGGAATAAATCCAGGAAAGATATTGCCAATAATAAAAAGAAATAAACCATAAAAATATACCAACCAATATTAGGTTCAATTATGTACCTGTTATTAAATTTCAGTATTACATCACTCCTGAAAAAACTAGTAAAATTAAGGATAACTAAAAAAGCTGTTACAGGTAAAAAATAATATAAAGTCTTTTTCCTATTTATTCTGGTAAATAATTGCGTAAATCTATTGTAGACAACAGGAATAAAAATCATTGCGATATAATAAAGTTGATCAGCATATATTGCTAAAGACTTTGTTCTAGTTATTCCTTGTATAAAACAAGCCAACCCACCCATAGACATCAGAATACTAAACAACAAATAATAAAGGTTAAGCTTCTCATGTTTATTATTAAAATAAACAATTATGCCTAAGGGCAAATTAATCAATATAACCAATAATGGAGATAACCTGCTAAAGTAAATCAAAAAATCATACATAAATTACTCTGTTATTTTTTTATAAGCTGAATAAAGAATCTCTACAGTATTATTAATATCCTCTTTTGTATGATTTGCGGTAACAATAAACCTTAATCTACCTTCATGTAAGCCAACTACAGGATAAGCCACCCAATTAGTAAAGATCCCATTCTCAAAGATTTCTTTACACATAAGAGCTAATTTATTAGGATCACTCATATAAATCGGAACAATAGGACTCTTACTGTTTCTACAATCAAAACCCTTTTCTAAAAGTTTGCCTCTAAAATGATTGGTGTTTTTCCATAAAATGTCTTGATACGTGGTATCTCTAGTTAGTATCTCTAACGCTTTATAGACAGCTCCAGCATCACCAGGACTAAGACAAGCTTGAAAAAGATAGGGACTTGACTTAACTTGAATGTATGTAGCTAATTCCTTACTGCAACTAACAATGCCTCCAGCTGAACCAGTAGACTTAGAAAGAGTTGTCATCATTATATCCACTGAATTAATGCAACCTTTTTCATAACAAAGCCCTCTACCCTTATCACCATAAAAACCAAAAGAATGAGCTTCATCAACATATAACAAAAAATTAAACTTGTTTTTTAAAGCTGAAATCTCAACAACAGGGGCTTCATCACCAGTCATAGAATATACTGATTCAATTACTACTAAAACGTTATGATATTTACCAGAATATTTTTGAAGCTTTTTTTCTAGATCAATTGGATCATTATGTCTAAATGGAAGTAATTGCGCCTTGCTCAATTTAACACCATCGATAATACTTGCATGACATTCTTTATCAATTAAAACTAGGTCATCTTGTCCAACTAAAGCAGAAATTGTTCCAAGATTAGCGGTATAACCAGTTGGGAAAATAATACTCTCTTCTTTTCCCCAATATTTACTGAAGAACTGTTCTATTTTTCTGTGTATTTCATTCATCCCACCAGCAACCATAGAGGTGCCACTTCCAGTACCATATCGACGAATACACTCTTGCGAAAATTTAATAACTTCAGGATTACGATTAAGACCTAAGTAATGATTGAGATTCCAAACATAATGTTTTTTTTCAGACTTAGCAGTTTCTGACCTACTAAGAATAACACCCAAATTATTACTTGCCTCTTTTATATAACGATCATAAGGATAAACTTGAGCATTTATCTGAAAGTCTTTAAGCGCATGAACTATTTCAGAACGCTGTTGTATATTTAG
The DNA here is from genome assembly GCA_037141875.1 of Candidatus Riflemargulisbacteria bacterium. Taxonomy (GTDB): domain Bacteria; phylum Margulisbacteria; class Riflemargulisbacteria; order GWF2-35-9; family DYQY01; genus DYQY01. Next base: position 1,256 of record JBAXBT010000032.1, on the reverse strand, counting down.
CTCTTTATCCTGGCTAACCTTTTTAGCTATAAACCCAATCTGAGAGCCGATATCTAAATCATATCCATGTTTTGAGATAACATGACTATCCGAGTCATTGTTTATAACAACTTTTATATCCGGATTATCAATAATAGAAACAGCTTGCTTTACGTCATGTAAAAGCACATATTTCCCCCACTCTTTTAATTTCCCCAATATTAATAATATATAAAAAAGTGTGAGATTTCAAGCCAGAGAGAAAATCAAATAAAAATATGATAAAAAAGATCTATCCCAGGCCTATTATCGAGCACTAGTTGGCCGTAGAGTATTTCTTCAGCCCCATTTTTAATCATCCAACTACCGAGACCAGTACCATCTTTCTTTCCTTTAGAAACATATGGTTCAAAAAAGTTACTAACTAAATCTTCTGGTAAGCCTCCGGCATTATCTCCAACAACTATAACTAATTGAATATTATCTTTATTAACCTTACTGAGATAATCTTTGTATAATTCGGAATAATCATCAAAAGTCATAATTTTAATGTCAACTCGAGGATTTTTGATCTGATTCGAATGAAAAGCATCACTAGAATTCTTTATTATATTAAGAATTATTTGAGTAAATAAAGTATTTTTATCTGAAACAACATCTCCTTCATATAAATACTCTACATTTATATTAAATCGTTTAGAATACTGCAACTCTAAAATCTCTAAAAAATCATTAAAACTTTCTTTAATATTCATACTCTGCAACTGAACATTAATATTCCTCTCTTTGGCATACTGAAAAAGCACAAGTTGATTAGAATTAAAAAACTGAACCATTTTCTTCAATCTTTCTAACATATCATATGTTCTATCCATGTCACCTGCTTTTACAAACCTTTTTATAAGGTCAGGCATCATTAAAATTGGTGCAAACATATTCTTCAAATCATGCAATAACCCGGCCATCATCCTATTCTTTTCTTGAAAAATCTTTGTACGTTCCAATTCTATAACGTGTTTGTAAGACTGAATTGCATTTATTAATGAATCCATAATCATCTCTACTTCATTTACATGATTCTTAACTATATAGCCATGTGGACGATATTTCTTATAGATATCAAATCCATCTCCATAGGTTGATTGATAGCCTGTTATAAAAATTATTGGAATATTAACATTTATCTCTTTTATGTAGCCAAAAACTTCAAATCCGTCCATATCAGGCAGTCTAATATCAAGCAATACCGCCATGATGTCATCTACATTCTCTTGATA
>JBAXBT010000031.1:0-9495 GCA_037141875.1 Candidatus Riflemargulisbacteria bacterium | reverse complement strand
CGCCGAGATCAGCGGAGAGTACCTTAAGAAAGGTAGAAAAGTTTTAGTTGACGGAAGGATTCAGGTTCGCTCTTATGAGGTGGACAAGCAAAGGCGATGGATAACGGAGGTTATTGCTGAAAACTTAAAGTTTCTTACAGCAAAACAACCGCTAGCCACTGTTGCAGAATAATATATATGCTAATATGTAAGCAAGAGGGTGTTTTTAAGCCCTTTTGCTTACATATTTTTAATGCTCAATTTATTGTTTAATGGATAACGTGCATGTTATACTTATTGAATAAAAGAGCGTAGAGACAGAGGGTTAACGTGGTAAAAGCAAAAAATTTATTGCTTTTGGGATTGTTCATATTATATATTTTTGTGCCCGTAAACGCAGAAGTATTATTGGATAATCAAAAGCATTTGGAACTAACAGTTCAATCGGCATTGGACAGGATATTGGGTCCAGATAATTCTATTGTTTATATTTCTTTGGTAGGAGATTCTGAAAAGTGGGAAATTAGGTATACATCGCTACCACAAATTGATGGCATGGATGCACGTGGCGGTGGCGGAAGTTCGCAGCAAACAGTTGCGCCAGGAATACCATCATTACGATTTTTGACGCAAGGTAGTTCTGGTGAAGGTGTTCCTCTTAACTATGAGATAGTTCAAAGTCCACCAGTTATTAGAAATAAAGATGTTGTTTTGATTCTTGATAATAAAATTAAAATGGGAGACCTTCGGTCGGCTAGAACTTTTGTAACCAAGTTTTTAGCTTTGGATGAAAATGCAGGGGATAAGTTAACAATACTAAGAGAAAATTTTTCTACACTTCAGAAGTCAGAAAAGTCAGCTTCAAGCGTAACTTCAAAAAAGAAAAATGACTGGACCCCAATAATTGTTATAGCAGTAATTGTGTTATTGTTACTTATTATTGGAATTGTACTTTTAAAAATTCTTCCTAGTAAGGCTAAAAAAGACGGAGCAGGGTTAGGTGAAGAAGGGTCAGGAGAAGAGAAAGCTGCAGCGGCTGGTTCTGCCAAAGGTGCCGCAAGTGGCGCTGGTGCTGGCAGTGGTGGAGGAGGCGAAGGATCTGGTGGTGGTGCCGCCGGAGGTGAAGGCGCTGATGGTTCTGGGAGCGACGCTGGAGGTCATATGACAGCTGCTGAGAAACTGAAAAAAGCAGAGGAAATAAAAAAGAAGCAAGAAGATGAGATTAAAAAGCAAGAAGAAGAAGCTAAGTTAGTTGAGATGCAAAAAGGAATCTTAGGTAATGGAGAAAGATTTTTTAATTTTATAGACGAAGAGAATGTTTTTAAACTTAAATTTCTACTACAAGTTAAAATAGCATTACAACAAGCAACCCCAAGAACAATTGCGGTAGTAATGTCTTGTTTGCCATTTAAACTAGCGTCCTCAATCTTGGTAGAATATCCACCAAAGATACAAGCAGAAATAGCAAATAGTATAATGGTTTTGCAACATTATCCAGATAATGATATGCAACAATTAGAAAATGAAATAAAAGAAAATATTGAATATTTGTTTGGTGGCAGAAACAGACTTAGGCTTATTATTGAAAGAATACCAGGAGAAGATAAGAAGAAAATATTGGATATTATTTCTTCTAAATATCCAGGGATATCAGATGAGGTTAATGCATTAATTTTCTTATTTGATGATTTGTTAAAACTCGATATCGCTGTTATTACAAGAGTGTTTAGCGACATAGATACTGAAGTAATTGCAACAGCCTTGGTACATATAGAACCAGAAGCACAGAGGAAAGTTGTTAAAACATTAGCAAAAGGTGTTCAGGCTATGGTTGATCAATGGTTAGCATTAAAGTCTAGTACTGCTTCTAGGTCTGATGTTGAAGAAGCAAGACAGAAGGTATTAAGTTACGCTCAACATCTTGAGCGAGAAGGGTTCATAGAGTTATAAAATGGTAGACAAAGATAACATTAAGAATTTAGCAGGAACAGAACAAGTAAATTTTGACTTAGTCAAAAAAGAGTTTTTTGCATATATAAATATTGAAAATGCATATCATACAGCGCATGTTCTTAAGAAGATTATTAAATCAAAGGCTGATAATATGAAATATTTATACTTAGTAATATCATCTGCAGAGCCAGAAGTAGCTGAAAAAATAATGGAAGAGTTTGATGATGAGATGAAGGCACAAATTATAGCAGAAATGCTTTCTTTGATTCAGTTTACAAGGAAAGAAATAGAACAGTTTGATAAAATTTTAAGAAAACTTCTTACAGAACAGTTTGGTGGACGATATGTTTTGGCTAAAATTATTGAGTTTTTAGATATTGATCAAAAAACAATTCTTAATGATACAGTATCTTCGAGATACCCTGAAACAGCTCCTGCTTTTAGGAAGATAATGTTGTTTTTCGAAGACCTATTCAGTGTTTCTGCTAAGGATTTTGCTAGAATTTTTTCTGACATACCTTCGGATATTTTATCTATTGCTTTTTGTCAGATGTCAGAAGATAAAATAACAAAACTGTACGGAGTTATGCAAAAAGGTATAAGGCAGATGGTTCAACAAGGTATTGAGTTTGGGAAGAACAGATATTCCAAAACAGAAATAAAGAAAGCACAACAATATATAATTGAGTATTCAAGGAATTTAGAAAGAGATGGCTTTATTGATTCAATATTGGGTGATGACACAGTAAAAGATAAGAAATAGTTTTTATTTAGGGGGGGCTAAATGGATATATTTATTTCCATTGGCATGATTGGTTTATTTGTTTTGATGACCACTTCAGTGCCTGATATTTTTATTTGCCCAAAGGTTTATAATCAATAATTTAAGCTCATAAGAGCGTGGGGGAAGTATGAGAAAAATATTTTTAAGCTTTTTTTTCTTGATCTCCACAATAGTATTTGCTGGTCCAGCTAGTGTAACAATACTTGCTTATGATCAACCCACTGAATATATTCATGCTTATCAAGACATGTGCGTCGTTGTACAGGATCCAAGCTTTATAAACTCTAGCATTGTCACCATAGACATTGGAAATATTATAACGATAACATCTAATGCGAGCGAAGGCAAAGCAGGGATAGTTAATGGAAGTAATCAACTTCTTCTTACTCCCAATATGTCATATAGTATTACTGACAAGGCTTGGACTTTGTGGTTTGTTGCAAAAGGTGATGCGAGTTTTATTCAAAAGAGCAAATATACAATTACAATAGACGTAGGTGATGGAACCCCGTTTGCGAAAGTTGTAACTTTTAATAAGCAATATGTTGTAGGTAGTGTAACCATTAATGCCAATTCAAAGTATAGAGAAACTGATAGTCTGGGTGTAGATTATTTCAAACAAGGGCTAAATAACGACCCTGACATCTACCCTGACGCCAATTTAAGCGTTACGGGGACAATTCATTATAAATATGCCCCTAATGTTTTTCCCTCTTCGAATATAGGACAGAGTGTAGAGTTATTCATCGGCAATGATCTTAAAGGGCGTGTAAATATTGGAGAAAAGGGTATGTTTAGTTTTACAGGGTTCACTATCCCAACGATTTCAGCTTTAGAACAAAACAGGAGCCCTGTTGCGGTTTCTGTAGACATTGATGGAGCGTCATTATATAGCGACTCTATTAACGACTCTAAGTTTTATATTGGTATTGACAATACCTTGCCAGATATAAATGGAGCTAGTTTAGCTTTTATACCGGCAGCAAGCTTCATAAATGAAGGCACTACAATTAGTCCCGTGGAAGGTTATTTTAATAGTACGACAGTTAGTTTTGTTTTGAATGGTAACCCATTAGACATAAATGGCGGAAGTGGTATTAGTAATAATATTTGGGTTGTCGACCCTTTTAATTCTGAAAAGGGTTTTTTTACAGCAATGGTAGATTCATTTGTTGTAACATTTACTTATAGTAATATTAATTTTCAAGGCTCAAAAGAGATTATCGTACGCGTTTTTGATAATGTATATAATTATGTAACGACGAGTATAAGAGTTACTATAGATTTAACACCACCAAACGAGTTCGTTGTTACAACACAACTAGATATTGATAATACGTCAGAGCAGTTATCTCCGGAATTAGGTTGGTATAACGATCAGACAGTTAGCTTTAGCTGGGCTGAACCTTATGATGGCGACAGGGGCAGTGGTATATTGTCCTATCAGTTTAGAAGTGATGGATGGAATACGTGGTCAGCATTAGAGGGTACAGATATAGTGGAGGGTGTCTCTCAATCAGCTAAAGAAGCCTGGGTAACCGTAAATGAAGGTGGAGATACTGCACGTGCAATTTGGGTGCGTGCAATTGACAAGGCAGGCAACATAAAAACAGCTTATGCTACGGTTAAGGTTGATACTATTGTGCCAACCGTCACGCTTCAGCTAGCGCCAGACCTTACTGGTAAAGAAAATGTGCTTGTTAATATATTGCCTAAACTAGGTTGGTATAATGACGTAAATGTTAAGTGGTTCTGTGGAGCAGAAGATAGTGGACAGCTTAGAGATAAGTCTTATAAATATCGATATTTATTTGGTACTAGTAATACAGCAAATACTGATTGGCTAAAACTAGTTAGTGAGGTTACAGTAACTCCTAGCGTAGGGGTCACAAATAATATTTTTATGTTAGCTGCAGTTGATAAGGCAGGAAATATAGGTATGGTTACTGCCCAAGTTTTTGTAGACTTATTAGATCCTGACCCTGTCAATTTGAGAATATCATTTAATGCTTGTAGTATTAAAGGTGAAGGGGTTGAGCCTGAACCAAAATGGTATAATCAAACAACAGTAGACTTATCTATTACTTGGGATTCTGTAATTGAGAATGGTGAATTATATAAGGTAATGCTTTATGTTGGACAAACCTCTGTTCCAACAATTCATGTATTATCAGATAGTAATGAATCTATAAGTTTTAATAATATTAGTTTGATTGCTAATGATGCGACGCCAATATTTTTTAAAGTATTACTCGTTGATAAGGCAGGTAATTTCAAGGAAATTAATGATTTTATCTATTCGGATGTGGTTATTCCTAATAACTTTCAGGTAGTTTTGGCAGGTGATTCTGATTCTAAGGCTGATGGCCTTGATTCCGAAGAATGGTATTATGACAATCCAGAGCTAATGTTTATGCTTGCGTTTAGTCAAGCAGATCCAACAGCTAGGAATCGTCCATTTCAATTTAGAGTCAACAATAATTCTTGGGGCGAGCCTACATCAAATTTATATATTACTTATTTTAGTGTAAGTGAAAATATGTGTAATTTAATTGAAACAAGATACATGGATAAGGCAGGAAATGTTTTAACAAGTAGCTTTCTGGTAACAGTGGATACAGTGCCTCCAGCAGGTGTTTTTTCTTTAGTTTTAAAGGATTGTGGTAATACGCCAATATTGCAAGCAACGCCAGATGTTGGTTGGTATAACAAAACCAATGTTTCTTTTGATTTTTCTGTGTCGATCGATGTTGTTATAACTGATACGGGTAATTTAAGAGAAGAGCCATATTTTTTAAAAGGAGAGACTGATCCTGACTTGAAGAATGGACAACAAAACTCAAAAAATATTTCTATTATTGTTGCCAATGGAGGTGCATTACAAAGGACTATTGTGGGGGCAATTGCAGACAGAGCTGGTAATATAATCAAGAGTAGCGCAAATGTATTTGTAGACACCGATCCGCCAGCAACAAACTTTGAGGTTAGAATTCTAGCAGATGTAGACTCTGGGAGTGATGGTATTTGGCCAGAGGTTGGTTGGCATGCTAATCCTTTGATTAATTTTAATTGGGATCAAACAGTTGATGGCGCAGGCCTTTTATATACGACTCCTTACAGGGTTCGTTCTGATGGAACAAATGAATGGAGTGAGTTTCAAAGTGGGTTAAGCTATTCTGGGTTATACGTTAGCCCTAACAATAATATTACACAGAATGTTTATATTCAGGTTAGGGACAGAGCTGGGAATTTAGCAACGAAGTCAATAGGGCTTAAAGTTGATACTACAGATCCAGTTCTGGAGTTATTTGTTTCGCCGCAAATATCGCTTCAGGGTATAATTTATTCAGCATTTGAAGCGTCTTATAATGTGACGTTTCCTTTGGCTGGTTGGTTAAACACAGAGAATTTGACCCTTACCTGGAATGTAGTCGGTGATGAGTGGTTCCCTTCCACTAGTTTTAGATTAAAGTCGCTAGCAAGCGCTGACTATTCTGCGTCCTTGAATAGCACTTTAAGGAAAACACAATTAATGGTTTCCGCAAATGATCATACTAAGATAGATTTGTTTATCAAAGCATGGGACAATGCGGGGAACAGTACTCAGGCAACTGCTGGCATCAAGGTGGACATAACATTACCAAGAGTAACTATAAACATACAATCAGAACAAACGAGAACCGTTATGCCCTTTGTTAATAGTCAGGATGTTTTATATATTACTTTAAATAGCACAGAACCTATATCTGTGACTCCTTTTATTTGTTATACCATTACTGCTGATTCGCAGGAGGTAGTGACAATAAACAATGTAGTAGGCTGGGGTTCAACTTGGTCGTGTAGTCTTAATATGAACACGGTCATAGAGGATGGGGCTCATTTATTTAAAGTGCTACTTTTAGATGATGCTGGAAACATAGCAACTCAGTTTAGTGGAGATGATGGTTTTGTTAAATTGGCGGCGGGTGTAGTTCCTACTCCACAAGAATTTTTTGCTCAAGATATGTTAACTAGTTCTAAAAACTTAACAAATTCGGAAGCAGTTAGTGTTTCTTTTGTTGTAGGGACAAGCATAAACAGATATCTTATTCTTGAGGGAGACGATGCTGGCTCAGCAGGTACGGCTGAAGATGCAAGTTTTAGCTTGTTGTCGGTAAATCAGCGTGAAACATATGGAGCAGCTCTTAGGTATTCAATCTCCTATCCGTTTAAGCGTGCATATAGCAAAAATGAAGTCAGGACACTTTATTTGTGGGTAAAAAATGACGATGATCAGATGACAATGACCGCTGTGACCTGTGCTATTATTTTAGACAAACAGGCACCAGCGATAACTATTATGCCAGATTTGGCAAATCCTAGTAGTTTAGAATTAGTTAAGATGAAGTACACAGCCAAAATGACGGTAACACATAATATTGAGTTTACTGGTGGAGGGTATGTGGAAAGATTATCCGTAACACCTCAGTGGGAGATTACAATAAAAAAAGGTAATTCTTTCATCGCCTCTTTTGTTAGGTTGTCACCATATCTGCTTTCAAATAGTGCGTCTCCTGATTTTCGAGCAGTATGGTATGCGAGTTATAATTTAGGGGAGCTAATAACAGAGAATGAGGCTATTTTGTATGATGGTATTTTTAATGTAATAGTAACAGACCAAGCAGGAAACGTGACAAGTAGCATAAAAATGTTTACTATAGACACCAAGGCACCTGCAAACCCTATAATGGCAGTAAATAAAGGGTTGTTTTATACAAATAGCTTAAATATTGAGATAGTTTTTAGTAAAAATGAATCTTCAGTTGTACCACCACATCAGTATACTTATTATAAAATATTCGATAACGACACTTCATCACCAAGGAGAGATGATTATTATGCTAATGGTTGGCCTACAATTTACGATGTTGAAGTAGTGAGTTTTTCAGTGACGTATAAAATAACACATAGTGCTCAAGGAACCAAGGATATTTATGTGTGGGTTGCTAACAGCAATGCACAGGGTAACGTAACGCCTAATTATGCAATGGTTGTTTATGACTCAATACCACCAACTTGTACTGTTTTTATCCAGCCAGTGGAGGAAACCAAGGGAGACTCTTTTATGGTTACGATGTCTTTTAGTGAACAGTTGGACCTTGCTAGAAACAATATGTTATCTGTAGTAGATAGTACCGGGAATGTTTTACATACAGCTACAATAGTTCCTTTTGGACAGATTAGTGAAAATTATGTTTATGTTGCTTCAATTATCAAAGTAAAAGATATCATTAATACTAGAGAATTATTAATGGATAAGTATATTAGCATTAATGTGTTTGATAGAGCAGGAAATAACTTTCAGGATTTAGTGCCATTTTCGCGGCAACTAAAGGTTGTAGGGTGTTATGATTATTTTGCAAGAGCAAGGAGTCATTATCTAAGTAAGTATAATGTTAATAGTTTAGAGGTTGGGAAAACGGGAATACCAGTTATTTTAGCAGAACTTAAGGCGGTATCTCGAGATGTACACGTGGCAGGTGTAAATTTACAGTTTGAGAATATGTGGGAATCTAAAATTGATAGATTTTATATATATTTAGATAAGGATAACGACGGCCTTTTTGATATAGCTGTAGATACAAAAATTGGAGAAAAAGTTTATCAGGGCTCGGGAAAAACAATGAACATGCCTCTAGTGAATGAGTTAATTGTAAATAATCAAACGACAACTACTGTTTTTTTGGTATTAGATGTGTTTTCAGGAGCAAACGCACAAGATGAAAATTTTATTGGATTTGGATTTGTAACAAATAACCCAGCAGATGTTTCATATTATGAATTAACAAATCCTATCCTAGGCGCGAGAGATGACGGTATAGTAGCAACATTTAATATAACAAAAACAAGATTAAATATTTCCTATCTTCCAAAGATTGATGAGCCAGACATAGTAACTAGTAATATTAATTCTGGGAAAAGGGTAGTAGTTAAAAAATTTGCTTTGCGTTCTTGGATAGCTACCTCTGCAGGGACTGGAAATGGTAATAATTATGGAGCACTATGGCAAGGACTTAATATAAAGATAAATTATTCTTCAGATAAACCTATGCTGCCAGACAAAATAACCAGAGTAGCTATTTATAGAGATAATGGAAGTGGGCAATTTTATGATGATCCATCTTTGCTCGTTAGTTCTGGTCTAGATAGATTTGAAACAGCACAACAAACGTCAATTAATTTAGCATTTCTTCCAGCAAATGTTGGAGGAGATGATCCAGTATTTTATATAGTAATAGATTCAGATAAAAGCTTAGGATTCAATCAGGTTTTCTCTTTTGAAATTGTATCCTCAGATTCTTTTAATTTCAAAAATTATGATACGATGATAAATTCTGGAGAATTTCCCGTGCGGACGATAACTTTTGACTCCGATTATTATATATCACAGATATCGCTTGAGTCTTATAAAAATACGGAAAAGTATGTATATCAGGACACAGAACTTAATGTTTTAAAATTTAAATTAAATGTTGACTATAAAACAGTAGGTTCTTTTTTGCCAAAAATATATTATTTTGATGTCTATAAACAAGAAGGTGATATTGTGTTAAATGATGACGTGGAGGTAATGCTTTATAAATATTCTGGTGTCCAGTCAGACAGTAATTTTTCTTATCTTGAGCCAGTAGATATATCGGTTGTAAATAGTGAAGAAGACGGATACTTGCCGGGAGAAAGAGTAAGAGTAGTATTTATTCCTGGACTTAATCAAGAAACAAATTCCCAAGTCTTAGCAA
>JBAXBT010000030.1:0-9550 GCA_037141875.1 Candidatus Riflemargulisbacteria bacterium | reverse complement strand
TTGCATCTATTTTCTTCCCATTATCAATAATAATCGTCTTTAAGATGTACATACCTTTTGGGATAAGTTGTCCGTTATCTAGTATTCCGTCAAAATCTCGTAATTGGTAATAATTATTAACTAGTGATGCATCATATTTGTCTGACCAAACCTTTTCTCCTCTTGAGTTAAATAGATATAATTGCACCTCGCAAGACTTACTAAGCTGAAAACCAATTTTTAATGGAGTGGCAATAATTGAATCTTGAGATTTTCTGCTTGGGTAAACCAAAAGATCTTTTATATAAAATTGATCAGGGTCATACACAGAAAAATCTATTTGTGTTTCAGGATACATGTTCCCTGCATTATCATAGAGCTTAATAATTAACTTATGTGCACCCTTAACATATCTGCCTATTCTGATTGAGTTGCTTTGATTGTCGTATCTATAATTTGGTTCAGAAGAATACATATTCAAAGTTACTCCATCTAGCTTAACTAAAATTTTGTTGGTGTCTATATTAGAAAGGGTATCTTTTAGATAAACAATAAGATATTCGTCATTGCCTATAATATCGCCATTCAAAAAAGCGAGAGCACTTTTAGAACGAAGAACACGTTGTATATATGTAGGGAAGTCTAAGTAAAATATGGCACTTTCTGGCACTTCAATATCTAAGGATTGGTTTGCGGTTAAAAGCCTTTGCCATTCAAATATATCTCGTCTTTGTAAGCGAATTTGCTCTGCAAAAAGCTGATATTCGACTAATGCATCCAAAAAGAGTTGATTGCTTTGACTTTCAATATCAGTAGATACAGTAAATAGAATATCTCTTTGTTCTAAGGTATTTAAGGTAAAAGGGAAATTCAAAGTTGTTGCAATATTATATAGATAAGTTACGTTCAAACTCGAAAGCCCAGCTTCATAAAACTGAGGATAAACGCTATTTACTGTTATTGGAGCTGTGTTTCTGTTAGTTAGTCTTAATTGGACACTCAAATTACCTGTAATCCATTTGTCAGGAGTTAATCTAATAAGTTCAACCCCTAATCCTTGGGCAATAAAACTCATGTATCGATTATTCCTAGGGTAGGGGAAAAGACCAGCAGTTTTAACAGATACAGTGGTTGTTGCTGCAATAGCATATAATTTGGGCCTTAATATTTCTGAGGAAATATTAGAAATATCACTCATTTTCTGACCTAAATTATATAGAACAAGATAGTTGTGATCATTTGGATAAATGTTTTTAATATTAAGAGTCAGCCGCCTTCCCGTATTAGAAAAGTCATGTATTATATCGAGAACCTTATCTTCTGATGTATAGGAATTACTATAATCTACATCCTCCATCAACATTACGGATTTTATTCCTCTATCATTATTTGAATACAAGTTCCTATTTGTTTCTAAAATTATGTTGTAGCTTAATATTATATTTAGCTGAGTGCTTCTTAATTTAAAACTAAGAATAGGGACATTATATGCACCTTCAAAATTTATGGTAGTAAAAAGGTCGAGCCCAGGAGTAAAAATATATTTAGCTTGTTCTAATGTTACTTCTTGTAAGTTGGTTTTATTTGCGGTAATCACTTTAATGTCACCTGAATGAACAAAATAATATTTATCAATTGAGCTCTTTGCTAATAAAGGAGTATCTATATCTTGATAGGTTGATAATTGGTAAATTAAAAATAAATCAGAATTAGCTGAACCACTTATTACTAGTTGATTAATAGTTAAATATATTTCTGATAACTTTGCGGAACTCATTTCATATTCTGCGAGAAGGGTATCGTCATCATCCCAAACAGAGTTATCATTAATGTCACGATAAATAGATATCTGTTTAATCCTATTTTCATCTCCAGACGAAGTGAACTTAAAATCATTCGAACTAATAACTAAAGAAAGTCCGTTGAATGTTACATTATCGTAAAACGCTCCATACTCACACCTAAAAACAGGAATATCCATGATAGTTGTATAAGTACCAGTTACTAATGCTGAATCAAGAGTTATCTTTAGTCCAGATAACCCAAAATTAGCTGTTAGATTGTCATCGAAACAATTTGTTGTGTAATTGACAGGATAACTAGTGCCAACAATATCTTTAATAATTAAATCAAAGGTTACACCTGCATCTCTATTGATGTTTGGATAATAAATAAATTTATAATTACGTGTTATTTCTGACTGATCAGCTGTAATGGGGATATATGAAACATCACTAATATTTACTATTTTACTAACAACCTCATTTATTGTTGCAATAGTTGTAATGTTATTTAGAGGATCTCCAGTATAATCTTTCACAATATAAATAGTGCCAAGACTGTAAGGAGAAAGAGTTTTTATCTCTAAATTAAAATTGATTTCCCGAGTAAACTCAACTAAGGAAATGATAGAAAAAGTAGCTAAAGTAAATTTTTCATCTCTCATAAAAGGTAATGGAAAGGGCGATTTTTCTTGTGTCATCTTTAACCCAGTAACAGAAATACTTATTGTTTCACCTATAAAAGCATCTTTCATTACGCCTTTGAAATCATCTGTTGTTAATTTATAGTATCGATAGTACAAAAAATCAGGGACAGATAAATTTATATTATCTAATCCAGTGTCAGCAGTGGGAAGAACCTCCATCATTAAAAAATATCCATTGATATTTACGCTGACATCTAACTGTATGTTTGAATTATTTATTGTTACACGATTAGCAGTAGTATCAATGTTATATATTAAATACGGACTATTTATAATAGGAGAATCGGTAATATCAATTTGTTTATTCCCATTAGAATCATAAATGTATTTGAATCTTAACTTGTCTATTGAAAGACTTCCTTTATTTTCTATAACAATTGTATTAACCACAACTCGAGAATCAAAAACATCAACTCCATTATAAGAAAAGTCTAAATAGGCAATTTCTTTATATGTTCCTCCTCTAGGAAAGATTATCTTGTGATTAGATGTAACAAAATATCCTTCCAATCTAACGATTGCCTCCCCTAACATATTAAAATAACTAGAAGCATTAACAACAAGTAAATTATCAAGATCATGATAATTCCAAACATCAGTGAAGTAGGTTATGTTAGTAATTTTTGTTTCTAATTTTTTGGCTTCTAATATACTATTGGTGAGCACATATGAAACAGTTAATGCTACAGATGAATTATTAAAAAAATTAGCTATACTTCTGTTAAGGGTAATTCGAATAGTGTCGTCATTTATTATGTCATATGAACCAACAGAAACAGTTAAGATGACGCTATTATTAAAATAAACTAAAACATGTTTAATAACATTATCTGCATCATTATTACTAAACATAAAGTCACCAGTGGACATCAGTTCAATAGTATTTAGAGTACTATTCATAAAATATGAATTTAAATTAATATTAAAAACAGGCAATGGTCCTCCAACATATCTGCTACTTATAGGAATAACGGAAATATTCGGATATACGCCAGTCAATTGAATGTTTTTTGATGGAAGTTCTTCTAATACAGTATATTGGTATCCCATGGCATTGTTATCACCATAACTAGCAACAATATTATTAATTTTAATATTAAAACTAATGCCAGTATCTCCATATGAGTTGTTGTAATACCTAATGGAAATATTCCTTGTAGTAGTGCTAATTAAGTTTTCTGGATCATCTGGCAAAGAAATAATATAATTACTGATACTTTTCAATTCAGCTGTAACAATCAGATTATCATCTAAATATATTCTTATTTCACCAATATTATAACCTTGATTTTTATAATTAATATTAAAATCAAATGTAACTAAACATTTTAAATCGCCGCTTAATCTTAAATCTATATTAAATAAGTTTAATTCGTTATTACCGATAAAATAATTTTCAGTTACGGTCTTGCTAATCGACGAATATAGTCTGGATAGAGGAAAGGAGTAACCTTTAATATTAGAACTTATAATAGCAGCAGTGCCCGTATCGTCCAAAAATTGATTTGGTGTTATTTGAAGAACAGTAGAAATATCAGTAGTAGCGCTTATATCTACAGCAATATAGTAAGCTTGAGTAGGATAGACATTAAAATTTTGATCTATATTATTAATGGTTATCATCCCAGCTGTGTAGATGTCAGCATTTACATTATTTATTGCTGATTTTTCTGAAGCATCAAGTACACTATTTCGATTTGTATCTTTATATATTTTTATTTTTGACCAGTGACTAGCAAAACTTGGATTTAATATTTGAAAGGATAAACTTCTCCATATATCAGTAGCATTAGTGCTTACTACAAAACGATAAATTACAACATCTTTTGCGCCAATAGGAAGAACTGTTGGTTTTTGGCTTTCTAAGAGACTATTTGCAACATATAGTTGTGAAAAGGCGATACTCAGCATGGAAAAAACCAAGATGAGCTTTAGTAATTTATGTTTCATTTTCCCCCCATTAACCTCTGACACTACTTAATATTAATAGTTCCTTCATTACTTATTGTTTAACTGTTTATGTGTTTATCTGTTTAACTGTTCTTGGATTGACTTATTATTTTAAATAAAACATAAAAGACAAAGTCATTGAACAAATATACATTTTAAACAATTCAACAAATAAACATTCTTATCAAAGTGAACATTAATTCTATATATTAGCCGAGAAAAGGCAGTATAAAAAGGTAGATAAATATTTTGACAGTACGATAGATTTCGTTATATTATGTTGCTCGATATGTCCATCCTAGATTGGTTTGCTACAAAAAATAATGCTAATAAAACAGTAACATCTAAGCTAGATATTCCAGGGAATCTCTGGATTAAATGTATCGCTTGTGGCGATACATTGTACAGTAAAGATTTCGAACAAAATCTTAGAGTTTGCCCTAAATGTTTCCATCATTACAGATTAACTTGTAAAGAAAGATTAGAGATTACTGTTGATGCTAATTCTTTCATAGAAACAGATGCTAATCTTTCTCCCTGTGACTCACTTGAATTTACTGATATTAAATCTTATAAAGACAGAATTGTTGAGGCTAAGAAGAAAACAGGACTGAATGATGCAATTATAACTGGAGAAGCTACAATAAATGGCAACCCAATTGCTATAGGAATTATGGATTTTGGTTATATGGGTGGCAGCATGGGTGCTGTTGTTGGTGAAAAGGTTACTAGGATTATTGAACTTGCAACAAAAAAGGAACTACCTGTAATAATTATGTCGTCGTCTGGTGGAGCGAGAATGCAAGAAGGAATGAACTCTCTAATGCAGATGGCCAAAACTTCAGCTGCAATTTACCGACATAAACAAAAGAGACTACTTTTTATTTCTGTGCTTCTTGACCCTACAACAGGAGGAACAACTGCTTCATTTTCAATGATTGGCGATCTTAATATTTCCGAACCTAACGCTTTAATTGGTTTTGCAGGTGCTAGAGTTATTGAACAAACCATAAAACAGAAGCTACCAAAGGATTTTCAAAGAAGTGAATATTTACAAGAACATGGAATGATTGATCATATTCTTCCTAGAAATAAAATGAAAGATTTTCTTATTAACATGATTGAAATGACAAGTTTCTATAAAACATATAAAGCAGACACAACTGATGTGCCTGAAATTACTACGGAGATTGAACAATGACCTCAGCTAAAAAAAATGCACCAACAAATAATTATCTTGATTTTGAAAAACCAATAAATGATTTATATAAAAAAATTGATGAACTTCAATCATTATCTGACTTAGAGAAACTTGATATGACGACGGATATTGAGTTGCTTATGGCTAAAGCAGAATCACTAAGAAAAAAAATATATGAGAATTTAGAACCTATTAACATAGTTAAAATTTCCAGACACCCACAAAGACCAATTGCCTGTGACTATATTGAAAATATTTTTGAAGGATTTGTTGAATTACACGGAGATAGATCATTTGGTGATGATCATGCCTTAATAGGTGGTCTAGCTAAGTTCGAAGGAAAACCAGTGATGGTTATTGCTCAACAAAAAGGAAAAACAACTAAAGAAAATATTTATAGAAATTTTGGCATGCCACAACCAGAAGGTTACAGGAAAGCTTTAAGATTAATGAGATTTGCTGAAAAATTCGGTATCCCAATTATTACCCTTATAGATACTCCTGGAGCATATCCTGGTTTAGCAAGTGAAGAAAGAGGAGTAGCAGAAGCTATTGCTATTAATTTGCAAGAAATGATTGGCATTAAAGTTCCAATAATATCTGTAATTATTGGGGAAGGCGGTAGCGGAGGAGCTTTAGGTATAGCAATTGGGAATACAGTTGCGATGCTTACTTACTCTATTTACTCTGTAATTTCTCCTGAAGGTTGTGCTGCGATACAGTGGAGAGATGCCGGGATGTCACCACTAGCTGCTGCAAACCTAGGGCTTATAAGCTCAAAACTGAAAGATTTAGGTATCGTAGACGCAATTATTGAGGAACCTTTGGAAGGGGCTCATACTAATCATAAAAAAGTTTTCACTAAAATGAGAGCATTTCTTAAAAAAGAACTTATTAAATATGAAAAATTTGAAAAGGAAGAACTTTGTAATCAAAGGTATGACAGGTTCCGTAAGTTAGGTAAATTCTCAGAGGAGTAGTTTTGTTCTCCAACACCATAAAAGTACGCTATAACGAGACCGATAAAGGTGGCAGGGTCTATCACTCAAACTATCTTGTTTGGTTGGACATGACAAGAACTGAATTCCTACGGTCACTAGGTATTTCATATGCAGAATTAGAAGAAGAAGGTATCTTCATCGTTGTTAGAAAAGCTGAAATTGAATACTTTTCTTCAGCTGAATTTGACAAAGAATATATCATCACTATAGATAGTGTTCAATTAGATAAAATTAAACTTGACTTTTACTATACGGTTAAAGATAATATTAATGAAACGTTGATTGCCAAGGCTTTTACAAAACTGGTAATCATAAATAAAATTGGTAAACCAATAAAAATTCCAGACCACTTAAAAGAAAAATTACAAAAATTTCTTTAAGATTAAATAAGTTGCCGAAGTGGCGGAATTGGTAGACGCGTTGGTCTCAAAAACCAATGGGACTTGCTCCCGTGCCGGTTCGATTCCGGCCTTCGGCACCAGGCTTCGTTCTTAAAAAAAGAACTTCGCCTGGATAAACCACAAAAAGGGTTAATTGGTAAAGAATTAGATAAAAAACACAATTTCCAAAACAGGAGGCGGATATGGATAATAAAGACGAAAAACAAGAAAAAAGACCAAATAACTACAAAAGAAGATATAGTAATAGTGGTAGCAGCAATAGCAACAATAGTAACAATAGTAATAACAAACCAAGACCAATTAAAATGCAGGAACCAGAAGAATTTAATCAGGAAGAATATAATCCAGAATTTAGTATAAATATTCTTCAGTTACAACAAATGGAGCTTAAAGACTTATATGAAGTAGCTGAAAAATTTACTATAGAAAATTATCGAATATTAGCGAAGAACGATATTATTTTTAAAATATTAGAAGCCAATACTAAGAACAATGGATTCGTTTTTGCCGCTGGTGTTTTAGATATTCTTCAAGAAGGATATGGCTTTTTAAGAATTAGCAATTACTTGCCTAGTGAAGATGATATTTATGTTTCACAAACACAAATAAGAAGATTTATGCTTAATACTGGAGATTATGTTAGTGGACAAGTTCGTCCACCTAAAGAAGGGGAGCGTTACTATAGTCTTATTAGAGTTGAAGCAATCAATAATAGAGACCCAGAGTTAGCTAAAAAAAGGTCATTATTTACTAACTTAACACCAATTTATCCTCATAAAATGTTAAAAATGGAAACTGATTCAAAATCAATATCAGGAAGAGTTATGGATTTAATATCTCCAATAGGAAAAGGTCAAAGAGGTCTAATTGTTTCTCCTCCAAAAGCAGGAAAAACAACTATCCTTAAAGATATTGCAAATAGTATTACTAAAAATAACCCAGAAGTTATTATTAAAGTACTGTTGGTTGATGAAAGACCAGAAGAAGTAACAGATATGGCAAGAAGCATTAAAGGTGAAGTAATTAGTTCTACTTTCGACGAACCTCCTGAAAGGCACGTAAGGATTGCTGAGTTAGTTTTAGAAAGTGCTAGAAGACTAGTTGAATGCGGTGAAGACGTTGTTGTACTACTAGACAGTATTACTCGTTTAGCAAGAGCATACAACCTTGTTGTTCCACCTAGTGGTAGAACGCTATCTGGAGGACTTGACCCAAGTTCACTACATAAACCGAAAAGATTCTTTGGTGGAGCACGACAAATTGAAAATGGTGGAAGTTTAACTATTTTAGCAACAGCACTTGTTGATACAGGTTCACGTATGGATGACGTCATCTACGAAGAGTTTAAAGGAACAGGCAATATGGAACTTCATTTAGATAGAAAAATGGCAAACAGGAGGATTTATCCTGCTATAGACATCATTGCCTCAGGGACTAGAAAAGAAGAATTATTAATGCCAGAGGAAAATCTTAAGAAAATTTTCTTATTAAGAAAGAATATTGATTCTGAAACTGCAGTTGAAGAACTAATTAAGCTTCTTAAACACACCTCTAGTAATGAAGAATTTTTAAACTCAGGAATATTTAACTAAGGGCTATAATCAATTTATTTAATGGAAGTGTCAGTTTCATAAAACTGACACTCCATTCCTGAAGAAGCATAAACTTCATCGTATGGATTTTTCTTACTTTTAAAGCCTAATTTTTTGCAACCATAAGGGAATTTTTTATCCCAAGTAATGTAAAAAAAATTACAACCTTTACATTTCTTGTTAGCCATTAATTTTCTTTGGGGATCTTTTTGCTCATATAGAGGAGAGTATACTGTCCTGGAAGAAAAACATATGATAACTCATCCATAATTGATTTCATAAGATAAATTCCCCTACCTCCATGTCCCCAATCTTTTTTTAGACTTATTCTTTCGAAAAACTCAGGGTTGAATTCTTTGCCACCAAAATCCTTAATTTTAATAAAGAAAGATCTGCCTTCAACGTTGAATTCAATATCAACAAACTTTTTTTTATTTGCAAATGAACCATGGTCGATAGCATTGCTAAGTCCTTCATTTAAGGCTATTTCTAAATTCAAAACATCTTCTTTGGAAAAATTTATATCTTTACAAAATTCATTCATAAGTTGTCGTACACCTTTTACCTGTTTTAACTCACAAGGTATTTGTATATGTAAATATTGTTTTTCCATCAAACTCTCCTATAAAGGTATAATAAAACTAAATCTTGTGCCGTCATGTTCGTTGCTAATAGCAAATTCACCACCATGTGAAGTTAAAACATGCTTAACGTAAGCTAATTCCAAGTTTAGATCTCCAACCTCTTGATCGCTCTGCATAAATCTTTCTACCTGCAAACTAGCCTTTGTAAGCTCAAATAATTCCATTGTGTTGTAAAAATATCCAACCTGCAAAAATCTTACGACAAATCGTTCTTCATCGAATTGGCTTTCAATAGAAATATTATTGCATTTATCGTTTTTAGCTAGCATAAAATTTAAAAGGAGATTTAAAGAT
>JBAXBT010000029.1:0-9657 GCA_037141875.1 Candidatus Riflemargulisbacteria bacterium | reverse complement strand
TGTGTTGGAGTGTTAATTGAGGTAATTATTTTACCTTTGTCATCAGCAATAGCACCAGCTATCTTTGTTCCACCTATATCTAGTCCGATAATATATTTCATAATTGCTCCTTATAGGAAGAATTATACCGTTCAGAGGTAACTTAGTTCAATCTTAATCTATGAGCTTTATCAATTACCTCTATTGAGAGGTAGCGCAATTGAGTGTTATCATACACATTATGACAAATAAAATAGCTTTACTTGGTGCGATGCCAGAAGAAGTCAGCAAACTAGTTGAAAACATGAGTGTTTCTAAGGAACACCAATGGAATGATTTTACTATCTATGAAGGAACATTAGAAAACAAAAAAGTAATAGTTGCTAAGTCTGGTGTTGGGAAAGTCATGGCAGCTTTATTTACGCAATACCTGGTAGATAAGTTCTCAATCTCTCAAATCATATTCACTGGACTTGCAGGAGCACTTGCTGATGACCTCAATATTGGTGATATTCTTATTGCAAATGACTTGGTTCAACACGATATGGATGTTACAAATTTAGGATTTAAACTTGGACAAATACCTTATACGGATATCCGATTTATTGAGTGTGATAAAGTCCTTTTGAAAACAGCAACGACTTATAGTAGCGATAAACACCAAGTACGTGTTGGAAGAATTCTTACTGGCGACACATTCGTCACCCATGAACAGCAGGTGCTGCTTAAACATAGATTCCAAGAACTACAAGGCGATGCTGTTGAAATGGAAGGAGCGGCAGTAGCATTGGTAGCTCATCTTAACAAAATCCCCTGCATTATTATCAGAACTATCTCAGACAAAGCAGATGGTAGTGCCTTAATTAATTTTAATGATTTTCTGCCAGTAGCCTCAGAGAACTCTTATAAGATTATTTCACATATCTTAAATAAAATTTAAATCCAAAACTCCAAATCCAAAATCCAAATAAATAATCAAATTAATGAAATCCCAATATCCATTTTAACTATTAATATTATAAGCATTTATCTATTTGTCATTCTTTGATTAATTTGACATTTGGATTTTGACATTTGTCATTCCCATTTATGGGATTATTTGTTTCTTAAAACCTTAATTATCTGCTTGTCTTCTTTATCATTATATAGACCAAAAAGATCTGATCTTGGAGAGTAAGATTTGTACGAATGATAAGACCAATTCCCAACCTCTTCATTAAGAATACCTTTCATGTCTCTTACCCATTCTACTTGTTGATTGCTCATAAAGGATTGATTCAATAATCCTGGATTTGTGGTTCCAAATTCACCGCAATATAGCGGCACATCATACCTTTTTGCCCAATTAGTATAATATTCGTGAATCATATTCTGCATTGTAAATTTATTTAACAAAAATTCCTTTAAAGTATAAACTCCAAAACCTACAGAAACTGTATATGCTGGGTTATTCTCAGTTTTCACCCAGAATCTTGCTTGATAAGTTGCGTCTGTATCAATTGGATAATAAGTAGATAGCGAACCGCCACTCTGGCCCCAGACGGCCCAAGCATTATTTTTACCCCATTTAGACTTCGCTCCATTAGAATACAAGGAACCTGAGCCATTACCAGTATGGTCGTTCTCCCAATCAATTCTATACTCAATACCACTTGTTTTAGGATCATTCATAGCATTCCAACGAGCAGACATGCTTGATGCCTTAGGATTCCTTATCCAACCTACAAAAGATCTAGAGTTACTAATATCACTATTAGGAACTAAAAGCCTAACGACCCTTCCATTAATATCTTTCTTATATAAACTAATGTCATCAAACCACACTTTCCCTTTTAATCCAGAAAAAGATAAAGAAAGATTGAATCTATCAACTTGCGAATTTATTGTACAATTCGCATTATCAAAATCTACCCAAGGTGTTTTATACTCAACCCAAGCACCGTTTGTTTCTGCTATATACGGTGACTTATAAAAGCCTCCCTTATAGTCATCTAACTTCTTCTC
This sequence comes from Candidatus Riflemargulisbacteria bacterium, assembly GCA_037141875.1. Classification (GTDB taxonomy): domain Bacteria; phylum Margulisbacteria; class Riflemargulisbacteria; order GWF2-35-9; family DYQY01; genus DYQY01. The sequence goes on along the minus strand of JBAXBT010000029.1, from coordinate 7,674 downwards.
GGTCGGATAATCAGCCCCTAACTCAAAATATTCTGACTCAAAAAACCCTTGATGTGTAAATTCTATGGGTTCATACCAGTGAAACTGATAAACAATATTCTTATCTCTTAATTTATTAAAAGGATTTGATTTATTTGTTTCCTTTTTAAGTTCTTTAGAAAACTTATTTACTGGGTCAGATACAATAATAATATGTTCATCTCCATTTTCTCTTAAAGTTGATATTATTTCTTTATATTTCGTATAAAGTTCTTCCTCACTTAATCTTAGAGAAGTACTTGGCTCATTTAATAAATCATATGCGGCAATAGTTGGTTCATCTTTATATCTATCTGAAATTTTTTTCCAAAAACTAATTAAATCATATTTTGGGTTTCCTTTATAAAACCCATCATCGAGTCCTCTTTTAACATTACTTGCCTCACCGAAATAATGAAGATTAATAATAAGATATATCCCATGGTTTTTAGCTAAAGCTATCTGTTTATCTAAATATTCAAAAAAATCATTTTTATCCTCATCTTTTAACCAAGTATATTGCAAATAAAATCTAACACTATTCATTCCTAATGATGCTATTCGGGAATAATCTTCGTCTGTAAGTTCATAAGAAGACCCGAAAAGTTTACATGGATAAACAACATTGTATACACCATTAGGTAAAGCAATACCCTTAAATACTATCTTTTCTTTGTTTGGTTTTTCGACTTTGTTACCGGAAACTCTTAAAAGAATATTTTCTTTTTTTATTGCTATCTCTTTATTGTCAGACCTTTTAGGACTAAATTCACGACTCAGGAACAACCCAAATAAGGACACCACTAATAAATAAGCAATAAATGCTAAACCAAATGACCTTTTACCCATAATGTTCTTCTCCCCCCGGAAAAGCTAAAACTTCTGACCAGTAAGCATCTCATAAGCCTCAATATATTTAGCCCTAGTTCTATTAACAATGTCATTTGGAAGGTCTGGAACTGGTGGATTCTTATCCCAGTCTAAACTTAATAGGTAGTCACGCACAAACTGCTTATCAAAACTTGGCTGATCCTGCCCAACAATATATTTATCTGCTGGCCAGAACCTAGAGGAATCTGGAGTTAATGCTTCATCAATTAATATTACTTTCCCATCAATCATTCCAAACTCAAACTTAGTATCAGCTATTATTATTCCTTTTGTTTCAGCGTAATCCCTTGCTGCACAATAAAGAGCTAAACTCTTTTCATGAACGATGTCGAATACTTCTTTACCTACAATATTCTTTGCTTCTATCAAAGATACATTCTCATCATGTTCTCCTATTTCAGCTTTTGTAGAAGGCGTAAACAAAGGTTCAGCAAGTTTCTGAGAATGTTGCAATCCCTCAGGAAGATTGATTCCACAAACAGCGCCGGTACGTTTATAATCATTCCATCCAGAACCGGTTATGTATCCTCTTACAATGCATTCCAATTTAACAACTTCTGTTTTCCTTACTAAAGTTGATCTTCCTTCTAATACAGAAGCATATTCTATAAGCTCAGCTGGATATTTACTGACATCATCAGTTATTTTATGGTTCTCAATTATAGTTGAAAGCTTATCAAACCAAAAAGAAGATATCCTATTTAAAATCTTTCCTTTATCGGGTATTGGTTGATTCAGAATATAATCAAAAGCAGAAATTCTGTCTGTAGCTACTAAAAGTAATTTATCATTAAGGTCAAAAACCTCTCTCACTTTACCTGATCTGAATTTCTTTATATTTTTAAGCTCAAGTTCTTGCATTTCTCCTCCTATGTATTATCCTTTTTTAGTTCTTTAATTATTTCAGACACCATTTTTTGCTCTTCCATAATAAAAAAATGAGCACCTTTAGCTCCAACTTTTTTAAATCTCATAGAAAGATCCATAATATAATCTTTAATTTCATTTTCGTTATTATCTTTTTTGAGAATATCAAGATATTTTTGAGGAATCTTTATTTTAAAATTCTTCATAAGAAACTCTGCTTGGCTCATTTTCTGGACTACCCTTATACCAGGCAAAATCGGAAAGCTATAGCCTTTTTCGTTTAAAACATTCAGAAATTTTTCAAAATCATCTGGCGAATAAATCATTTGCGTTATTCCAAATGACGCACCTTTTTCTATCTTCTGAATTAAATAATCAACATTTCTAATAATATTTCCATCCTCTGGTTGAGGATAAACTGCTGCTCCAATAGTAAAATTCAGTTTTACCCCTTCATGGTAATCAAGAGTATCCTTATCATAGCCTTTACGTAATATATATTTACCATTATTTAACTCTGTAATCTTATTTATCAGTTGATGTGCATACTGATATTGATCCTCCCCAGCTTTATATTCAGTTAATACTCCTGTTGGAGGGTCTCCTCTTAAAGCTAATACGTTTGTTATTCCTAAATATGAATGATCTATCAAATAATTTTCTATTTCCTTAAAATTCATTTCCATACATGTAATATGTGCAATTATAGGAACACCTATTTTCTCTTTTATAATAAATGAAATAGGGATCGTACCACTTCTTAAAGAGCCACCAGCGCCTTTAGTTATTGAAATGAAATCTACGCCTGCATTGGAAAGCATTAATGCTTTTTCAAAAACAGTTTCAATTGGATCACCATTTCTTGAAGGAATAAGTTCAGCAGAGAAAGTATACTTTTTTTCCTTAAAGATATCTAAAATTGATTTATCATTAATAATAAGTTTTTTCATGAGAATAATATAACATGTGATATATAAATGTTAAACGTATAATCTTATTGAACTAATCCCTTTTGTTTAATAAGATTATAATAGCTTTTGTTTCATAATCTATGGAGGCATATGTCTAGTGAAAAAAATATTAATTGTTGATAGTTCTGATTTTTTCTCTTTAAACCTTAAAGAATCTCTACAAAATAAACTTACAGATGACTATTCAATAATCACAATAAACCCTGATATTTTTACTAAAGAATCACAAAACACATATTTTGATTACTTAATCTATGGAATAAACCATAATAGTGAAGAAGAATTTATTTTAATCACTAACATTAAAAAAAATTATTATCATGCTAATATATTAATTGTTGCTCAAGATCTCACTATAGATGGGATCAAAAGGTTGAAAAGTGTAGGCATAAGTGCTGTGCTTTTAAAACCAATCAATATTGCTCAAATTATAGAAAGGTTGAAAAAATGAAACTAAATAAAATATTACTCTTACTTTTTTTTATATTTTGTATCCAATTATCATTTAGTGTGGTTGCCACAAATCAAGAATATCTTATTAAATATGTAGATAAAGAGCTCGCAAATACTGAACTTATCATGAATAAAACTATAGATGATAAAGTAACGACTTTACAAGAAAATGTATTTTCTCAATTTTCTGTCTTTCTTAACAGTTATAAAACGATATCAGTCATTGTTTATTCAATGATACTTGCTATTCTTGCAATAGTTCTTATTTTGGTTGTTAACACTTACTCATTAGCAAAAAAAACCCAAAGGTTATATCAAACACCTCAAATCTATAAACCAACTATTGCTATTACTAGACAAAGTCCTTTTTATTTCATCACCGATGGGGATATGTTCAAGCTTTTAGGATTATTGGATTCTTGGTTAGACGAAGATGACTACCTAAAAAAAGTTGCTGTTCTAATGTATTATTTGCCAGATAAATTAACTCAAATACTTTGGGAAAACTTAGAAGACAAAAACGGTCTAGTAAACACACTTCTACATTTGGATGGTGTTGATCAGGAATATGTTGCAGAACTAGCAGAAACAATTAAAGGAAGTATCTCAAATTTTATTGATAAAACAGATGCCTTAGGAACTGTTTTTGATAAACTACCTGAATATCATAGAAATAAAGTTTTAAAAAACATTACTGAACTCAATATCCTACCTAAAGGTTACATTTTAAGATTTAATGATGTATTTAAACAACCAAAAGCTATTCTAAAAGAAAGACTTAATGAAATACCACTTCCAACTTTAGCTCTTGCAATGCAAACTATATCAAAACCTCAAATAAATGTTATTTTCTACGCACTAGATGCAAAGAAAGGAAATGAACTTAAAAACTATTTAAAACTTCTAGAAGATCAAAAAATCTGCCAAGAGAATATTGATAAGGCAAAAGAGTTTATTGTGAAATATTTTAACTATAGTGCGTAATTTCATGAAAAAAACTATCGTAAATTTCATAGCTGATAAATTTGGGATACCTGAAAGAGCTATAAACTATATTAAGCCAATGGCTATTGTTGGGAAACAAGGCAGAGGTGGACTTCCAAAAGACTTAATCTCTATGAATATACTAAATATGGTACGTGGATTATTCAATCAAATCGTTTTTGCTTCTCATTCTGTGTGGGTTTGGCCATACTGGGTTGTTCAACAATATGACAGCAGAGGTGCTGGATTTATTCCAAGAGGGTTCCAACTGCCAGCTATGAATGTAGCTAATAGAAACTGGACAGCAATTGGTAAACTCGGGAATACAAAAGAAGCTATTGTAGATGTGAGGGGTCTAGTTACCTCTAGAATATATAGTTGGTCTGTAGATGTTTGGGCGTACCATAAAGGTAAGTTATACGCCCCATCAAGAATGAAGATTGTAAAACAAAGAGTAATCAGTAGTATTCCGATGATTGAAACAAGATTTAACGCAGATGATTTTTTAATAACTACAACTGTTTTTGTTCAAACTATTCAAGGAAGAGACACCATTTTTCACTCATCAAAAATTACTAATTTTGGTGATAATGGTGATGATATCTCCTTAATTGTTTCCGTTAGACCTTATAACCCTGAAGGGATTAGCTTAATTTCCAAATGTTCATATAAAAATAATATGTTTTTTGTTAATGGTCACTTAGGTCTTATTTTAAAGGATGCTCCTTCAAGAGTTCTTTTATCTAACTTTGATAGAGGTGATATTAATGAACTACTAGCAGATAAGACTATTGTAACTCCTACCGATATAAAATGTGATGCAGGATTAGTAACAGCTGGTGCTGAGTATGATTTATTTTTAAATCCTGATGAAGAGAAAATTATTGAATGCAGAATAACAATGGATAAAAATAATGTGATATTAAAAGAAGCTTATCTAGAAGGTGATGCTGAAAATTACAAACAACAAACACTAATTGAATGGGGAACAAAAGTAGCTGAAGGAATAGAAATAAGTATTCCTGATAAAAGGCTTGAAAAAGCTTTTAAAACAAATGTAAGTTTTTTACTCTTATTCCATGACGGGAAAAGTATTACGCCTGGGCCTTTCAATTATCATAACTTCTGGTTTAGAGATGCGTCCTACCTATTACAAGCACTTTTTAAATGTGGGTTCTTTGAAGAAGCAAAAGAAGTATTATCAACATATCCTTCCAGACAAAGACTTAACGGATTCTTCTTCTCTCAGATGACTGAATGGGATAGTAATGGTGAAGCTATCTGGGTTATAGCAGAATATTACAGAGTTACAAATGACTTAATCCTTCTTAGAAAACTAATCCCCTCTGTATACAACGGAGCTAAATGGATAGTAAGAAAACTACGTGAAAGCTATAAAGAAAAGGCTCCGTACAAAGGATTAATGCCTTTAGGACTTAGTGCAGAACATTTTGGGGCTAATGGAGTGTATTATTGGGATGACTACTGGTCCCTAAAAGGCTTAATGGATGCTAAATTCCTTATTGAACAAGTACCTGAAGAAAAACTAGATACATTGTTTATAGAAAAAGCCATTGAAAACCTTAAAAGAGATATTGATGCCTCCTTAGTAATTGCTGCACAAAAAGAAGGCAAACCTTGCCTGCCAATTGGCCCAGACAGATATATTGACAGTGGAGCTATCGGAAGTCTAGCGGTACTTTATCCTTTATATTTATTTGACCCTTTTGATGAAAGACTAGTAAATACTGTTGAAATGCTAACTGAACGTTGCTTTACTAATGGTGCATTTTTCCATGATATTAATCATTCTGGCCATGGAACATATTTGAATGCTCATATTGCACAATACTATATCTCTCAACGTGATCAACGGGCATTGGATTTAACCTACTGGTTGTTAGATAAGGCTACGAATACGTTCACTTGGCCAGAATCGATTCACCCATTTACTTTTGGTGGAGTTGTTGGTGACGGACATCATGGGTGGGCTGCTGCTGACTTTTTGATGGTGGTCAGAAATATGCTCTTTTTAGAAGAAAACGATAAACTTATTCTTACCCCTGTTATACCAAAGGATTGGCTTCATCTATATGAAGAAATAAAAGTAAAAAGGCTCCTACCCATTTCGGCAAAATTGCATTTAAATATATTGTCCCTAAAGAGGGAGAACTAGATATAACTCTAAACTGTGACTTTAACACACCACCTAGAGCTATAGAGATAAACCTTCCAGTCCAAATATTGAAAACAGAGATAAATGGACATGAACAAGAAATAAATAGTGATAGATTCCTTGTATCCCCTGATACAAATAAAATTAAGGTTTATTTCGTTAAGCCTTAAATACCTTTAATAGTAATAAACTACCTTGAGGATTAGTACATACTTTACTTAATAAAATTTTTATCACAGCTTCCTTAGGTTCAATATTACTAATTTGTTTTGATATTTTAAGCAAGAAAGCTTTATTAGATTGAGTGATTTTTTTTAATAACTCTAATTGAAGAACCTTAAAATCTTCTATTACTTTTTGGGAATCTTCATCTTCGTTATAATACATAAACCCAATCTTTCTATAAATCTTATTTGCCTTTATTTCTTGCCCAGTTTGTTCGACTGTCTCCAACTGCTGCAGATAACTATCTAGCTGTTCATTCATAAGTTGATTATCTTGGACAAAATCATTTATTCCATCTAGTAACTTAGGAAACTGTTGAAGTTTTGCTAAAACCATTTTCTGGACCTTATTTTCATTAACATTATTACTTATCTCTAACGATTTAATTACAAACTGAACATCTGCTATCAGCATTTTAGTATTAAAGGGTTTTCCCTTTAGTTCAACATTAATCAAATCTGAAAGGCCGTTAAACTGAGCCTTTAAAAAAACTCCGTCAATAGTTATAGTCTCTTGTTGATATTTAGAATATAAGGTTTTTATCAACTGCATCTCTAATGCTTGAGTATCTGGCATAAATTAAATTTTAGCTGAAAATAGACTTAAAGGCTATACGAACAATAAAATCCAAAATATATTAGTAACTTTCCAAGTATTTGACACTGAGACTATCCACTATTCATAATTAACGATAATTTATTTATTTAAATCACTAATAAACTGAGACATATGAGTCTTTAAAACATCAGTACTTAATGAACCAACCGCAGTTAATGTAGAAATAGTATCTTTAACTTGTTGTATTTCTTGTTGTAAGCTATATAAGTCACCAGGATTCTCAGCAAATGTTTCATTGTTTGCCATATAGTCAGACATTAACAACAAGGTTTCAAACATTGCTTCGATTGTATTTGCCATACTGTAAAGCATCTGTTCATACTTAGATGATCCTGGAGGTGCTATCGCAATTATCTTATCAACTGCAATACTAAATGCCTCTTTTGTCAGCGCCTTAGCTCCGCCAGCAAGAAAAGCTATGACATGTGGTTTTGAACCTGATCGATCATTTCCCGAATGCGAAGTTTTTTC
>JBAXBT010000028.1:0-9756 GCA_037141875.1 Candidatus Riflemargulisbacteria bacterium | reverse complement strand
GCTCAAGTAAATCATCTATTCCTATTCTCTTCACCGCTGAAGTAGGAATAAAGTGAGAACCAAACAACTGCTCCAACATCTCCACCTGTATCTTCGTTCCCTGCTTGAGGACCTCATCATACATATTTAGAGCAACTATCATATTAGTTTCTAAAGCCATTAACTGTACGGTGAGAGTAAGATTCCTTTCTAGATTGGTTCCATCAACCACATTGACCACAACATCAGGTCGTTCGTCTATTAAATAATTTCTAGCAATAACTTCCTCTGGAGAATACGCCGTCAGGGAATATGTGCCTGGTAAATCAATAAAGCGAATTGTTTGCCCTTTATATTTAACAGTACCCTCATACTTCTCAATAGTTACTCCTGACCAGTTACCAACTTTTTGACTTGCTCCAACCAATTCATTAAAAAGAGATGTCTTCCCACTATTAGGATTGCCCGCCAACGCAACTATTATTTCATTCTTAACCACAACATTCTCCGGCTTTACACTTCTTCTCATTTGTTACAATCTTAGTAACAGTAATCTTATCAGCTTCTTCTAATCTAAGAGTAAGATGACACCCTCGAAAAGATATCTCGATCGGGTCTCCAAGTGGAGCCCTTCTTACAACATCCACCATCAGTCCTTTTGTTACACCCAGATCCAGAAGTCTTCTACGTATTTCACCCAAAGCTTTAACAGAAACAATCTCTGCCTTTTCTCCTGGCTTTAATCCTGACAACTTAATTTCCATTAATTCTCCTTTTGATAAATTAGGGTTGCCTAATTAGGTATAACTAATTTATAATGTTTTATGAGCATTGTCAATAAAATAATAAGGAGTTAGCAACTTTGCAACCAACCTCAGCTATGGAAGATTATTTAGAAGCGTTACTTCGCCTACAAAACAAAGGACAAGAAACCCGAGTCAAAGACCTTGCAGAAGAACTAAACATTAAGCCCCCATCTGTTATAGATATGATAAAAACATTAGTTTCTAAAGGATATGTTACTCAAGAAAACAGGAAAGAAATTCTATTAACTGAATCAGGCATGGAAATAGCTAAAAAAACTCACATAAAACATGACGTAATTAAACAATTTTTAAATGAAATCCTTTCTGTTGATGAAGCTACTGCAGATCAAGATGCCTGCAAAATAGAGCATTGTATAAGTCAAACAACGTATGAGCAGTTAGTTAAGTTTATGGATATATTTAATAAAGACACTAATCTAAGGAATAAATGAAACACATACAAAAATTATTCGATATATTTATAAAATATTTTTATTTAATATATTGTATTTTTGCAATAACAATCTACTTAACTAATTGGTGGATGTATTTTTACATGACTAAGCATAATATGGTATCGGATGCAGGCTACCTTATGCTCGCACCTGTCTGGTTTACAGGGATTATTACATTGCCATGGAGTGCACTTTTTTTTATCATATTAGCAACTATTTCTTATACATTTACTCCATTATTTCAAATACTAGATAATGTATACTTTTATTCATTCTATATATTCATATTGCCAATAATTTTTATTGCCTTAAACACGTATTTACTAAAAAAGGTCCTCTGTTATGAATTTACAAGAAAAAGACCTTCAACTAATAATCCTCCGCACACACCACCAACCCTTATCCAAGACATTCCATATATACACAATACTCACAAAACAAATTCAGATTAAACATATTTTTAAAATACCCTCCATTAATTAAACTGAACAAGCGTCCCGAAGCATCCTGTGTAGCTCCGCTTATCGACACAGGAGATTAGCGGCTACCCCCGAAGGGTGCGGATTGTATTTCAGCTCCACTTAATGAGCTTTGCGAATTTAGGGGCTGACTACGAAAGCGAAGCTTGAGTATAGGCTGGCAATGAAGCCTTAACAAAAAAAGTTGGGAACTTTTCCCTCTCCTGCGTTGTATAATACTTATCTATGAAAAAAATATTGCTTATATTTATTCTACCTCTCATGTTTCTACTAACTGGTTGTCAAACCAACATGGTAGTCGAAAATATTGACTTAAAAACTTTTGCGCCTTTATTAACAGACTATGCCCTACTAAACGGCTACAAGATTCTTTACAGAAACGATGCCACTGGGGCTTATCGTATTTATTTAGGACAACTGTATATACCAGCACAACTTGATACATATAAAAATAAAACAACTTTACTAAACACAAACGACATCCAATATGATCTAACAAAATATGAAGAAACAACCTTTACTGCTATTAGTCAAAAAGACCAATATGTGGATCTCGTAGTAATGGTAAGACTATTTACTCAAAATAATGACGTAAAGATGACGATAGAATCTGACGGTTCATACTATTACCAACCAACCGCAACCCAAGCAAATAAACTTATGAGATACTTGGAAAATTCTGGTTATAATGTAAAAGTATTATAAGGAGATATTATGAAAAAATTTACTATTATTATAATTTCTATATTAATAATTCTAGGGATTACTTTTGCTCAAACTAGAGTTTACAAACAAGTAAAAAGTGTTTCAGTTCATCAAACAGGCAAAGTAATTGAATCTGAAGACAAGGGTGACTTATTCGAGATTACACTTGAAATAGATGAACCAAATGATAAGGTACTCAAAACTAATATTAAAAGATTAGACAAAAACTTAACTTGGAATACAAATAAAACCTACACGATTAAAAAAGATAAACAAACAATTGGAAGCCCCATGGGTGAAGGCGGAAAAACAATAATTGCGGTTGCGGATAATGGAGAAGAAATATTAGAAATAGGGGAAGAATTTCTTTTCTCTTCCAAAGGCAGCGCCTTCTCTCAAATGACAACTGGTGTTTATCAAAGAATTCAATAACTATGGAGATCCCTAGCTCTTATTGCGAAGCTGTTTTGCGTTTAGAAAAAAACCATCCTCACCGTCTGTATCACGATCAAGCTTATGGTTTTCCAATCAAAGACGACAATGAATTATTTGAACGTTTAGTTTTAGAGATCAACCAGGCAGGATTAAGCTGGATAACTATTTTAAACAAACAACCAAATTTCAGAAAAGCTTACCACAACTTTGACATAAATAAAGTTGCTTTCTATGACGAATCCGACAGATTCAGACTCCTAAATGACGCGGGAATCATAAGAAACCGCTTAAAAATAAATGCCGCTATCCACAATGCTAATGTAATCATCCAACTTCAAAAAGAATTTGGTTCTTTCAAAAACTGGTTAGACCTTCACCACCCCAAAGAAAAACAAAAATGGGTAAAGCTTTTCAAGAAAACTTTCAAATTCACGGGTGGCGAAATCGTAAATGAATTTTTGCAAAGCGTAGGATACTTGCAAGGTGCACACATCCCAAGTTGCCCTATTTATAATAAAGTTTTAAAATCTAAACCTGCTTGGAACAATGCTATACTACTATAACCATGTACGAAAACTTTGCTGATATTTACGATGAGCTATTTCCTGTAAGTGAAGCACAAAAAGCTTTCTTTATAAGTCTAGCCGAGAATATGTCTTCACCAAAAAACTTACTTGATGTTGGCTGCGGAACAGGAGAGTTAGCGATTACTCTTGATAGTTACTTTAACTACATTGCAGCAATAGACCTTGATTACAGCATGATTGCTAAAGCAGTCCCCAAAAAACATAGTCATCACCTTGATTTCAAACAAATGAATATGAGATCAATAGCTTCTGTCTACTTTGACGGCTCATTTTCAGCAATCAGCTGTCTTGGAAACACGCTTGTCCATCTTCAATCCAGCCTAGACATACAGTTGTTCATAAATAGTTGTCATCAGTTGCTACGCAAAAACGGTAAGTTGATTTTACAAATAATGAACTACGACAAAATCCTTCACCAAAACATCACCACATTAGACAACATTGAAAACCAGCTTTATCTTTTTGAAAGGCAATATCAAATTATTAATACTGAAAAAATTATATTTCGCACTATCGTTACGTCAAAAAAAACTAAAGAACAAAAAATATCTGAAACAAACCTTTATCCGCTAATTTCAAAAGACCTCATTAGCCTATTAAAAGATAGTGGGTTTGAGAATCTTAAGCTCTATGACGCCTTCACTAAAAACCCTTTTACCATAGATTCAGCTGTTTTAATTATTGAGGCTAACTCAATTTCCAAATCATAAAACTTATTAACTAACTATTATTTTCTAAAGATACAAAAATTAATTGAAATTATTTAACATATCTCTACGATAAATTTAATATGAACAATAAAATCATTAGCGCTGACTGGGTAAACCCCTATGCTTCATTACAAAAACAAGTAACCAATATTGTTAGGAAGAAACTTTCTAGAAATAATGGCACCATTTCTCAACAACAATTTACTGATGCATTCAAAAACTTTAAAGAACCAGATAAAATCAAAAATAGATTGTTTGTAACTAACGGCGAACAACTTGAATGGAAACCAGAAATACAAACAATCAAAGACCTCCGACAAAAGCTTGGTAGTCCTGATAAATTTACTCCTGAAATAGAAAAAGCCTTTAATGAATCAAAAAAAATCAGAAACCGAACCAAATACCCGCTACTAACATATTCCGGAAAAGCAAATCAACTACCATCTAATGGATTTAACGACCCTGTCTATGGGTTTGCCATATTAGTTCGTCCTTACACTACTTTCACGGAAAAAGGTGATCAGGCCCATAACGACCTACATCTTGGAGAGCATTCGTTTGCCTGTTGCTTACATTTTACACAAAACAAAGATAGCTCTGTCGCGCTAGACTTCTCTAAAGAAACTGTGCGAATAATTTGGGGGGACTTTTTTAAGGAACACGGAATGGGAGACGCCCTATTGGAGCCATTTAGGCTTCTGGAAACCGTAGTTTCCCATCATCTAAACAACAACAAACTTGAAGAGCTCATAGATTTAATCCTTAATAAAGCAAACCAAGCTGTTGGAAATACATTAGTAATTTTTTAATCCTCCATTCATCCAATCCTCCAATGAACCATAGTTTATGCTGAGCTTGTCGAAGTAAACCATTGAACTATTCAATTCCATCTTGACTTTCATAAAAATAAAAATATAATTTTTGTCATAACCTAATTTAATCTTATGAGGAGGAATGACCAGTGAACAAATCATTTATGGATGATGGAACATATGAAGAAGAAGATGAAATGGACGAGGAAATAGAAGACGACATCGAACTTGAAATATTCGATGAAGAAGATGATGACCTAAACCAAATATCATCCTACTGGAAAAGTGACACTACATCAGGTGATGGCTACGGAAGAAAAAAAAGAACTACCAGATTCATCGATAGCTTTTAAAAATAAGGATCAGCTTCCTGAGGAAGCTGGTTCTAGCTCTTTTCGTATAAATATCATATCCATTTTTTTCTATCTCAGTAAGTATTGCAGAATAAAGTTTACTCGCTGTACTTACTGCTAATCGTCCACTTTTATTTAAATATACTATCCCCTGCCACGAAGAATCATAAAGCTCTCTTGCCCTGTTAATCTGAAATTTCATAAACGAAACAAATCTTTCATTTACTAATCCGCTGTCAATGTCTTCCATTGTTACCTTATATAAATTAAGTTCATCCAGTGGCATATAGATTCGTTCTCTTAAAACAAGGTCTTCTTTAATATCTCTTAAAAAATTAGTTAGCTGCATGGCATATCCTAATTGCTGCGCATACTCTAAAGCTTTCTGATCAGAAAACCCAATTACATAGCTCATCATAAAACCAACAACTCCAGCTGACCCATACATATATTTCTCAAGCTCAGCATAGTTATTATACTGTTTTTTAGTTAAATCCATTAACATAGACTTCAGAAAAGATTCACTGTATTCATAAGGGATATGATACTCCTGAAAAATCCAACTAGCAGCATTTAAAACAGGATCCTCATGTTCCTTATACTTATATGCCATTTGCCACTTAGCCATCCACTGTTTAAGGTTCTTTTCAGCCATAAACTGGTCTCCATTATCCACCAATTCGTCTGGCACTCTAAAAAAGGCATATAAAATATATGTTGCTAACCTTTGCTTCTTTGGAAAAAATCTTGTAGCAAAATAATATGATTTCCCATACTTTTTTTGAATTCTTTTACAATGTTCGATGTCTTTTTTAAGCTTATGATCCATCTGTCTGCTCAAAACCATACTCCTCTCTAAGTCTTTTTGCCAATTTCTGAACTAAATATTCTGGAGCTGAAGCACCTGAACTTACACACAATGATTCTACTCCACTTAACCACTCAGCTGTTATTTCAGATGGATCATCTACTAAAATTGCCTTTACACCACAAGCACATGCGATTTCTTTAAGTTTCTTGGAATTAGAACTATTCTTTGAGCCAAGAACAATAAAAGAATCACATTTTGCCACGGCTTCCTTAACTGCTTGCTGTCTAGCCGTTGTTGCATAACAAATATCTTCCTTTTCTGGAAATAATACATTATCAAACTTATTGGCTATTTTTTTTCGTAACTCTGCTGTTTCAAATATATTCAAGGTCGTTTGATTAAGAACAATATATTTATCATAACCATCTGCCATATTTAAATCCTCTTCATTTTGAACAACAGTAATATAGTCAGGAGCTTCTGCAACAACACCCTTTACTTCATCATGCCTTGGATCTCCTATATATATTATGTGATACCCTTCACTAGAAAATCTAACCACTTCATCATGTACTTTCTTAACCAAAGGACAGGTGGCATCAACTATCTCAACGTTTCTGCCCATAAAAAATGAACGTATTACTGGAGAAACACCATGAGCACTAAAGATTACTACGGCCTCATCTGGAACTGCTGTTTCATCTTGCGTAAAAATAATCCCTCTACCCATTAAGTCCTCAACAATAGCTTTATTGTGAACAATTTCATTATAAACATATATATTCTTGTGTGGATATTTGACTATTACATCCTCAACCATATCAAGAGCGTGCTTAACTCCAAAGCAAAAACCCCTAGGCTCTATTAAAAAAAATCTCATTTCTTCTTTATAAACAGCAACGGAAAAACTATGTCGCTGAAACAACAAGGCAGCCAAACAGCTAAAAATAAAAACAATGCTATGAACAAGCTCTGGAAAATTCCAAATGAACCAGACTGCGCTTGCATAACATGAAACAAAGAAGCCGCGGTACTAACCAAAACATGACTTGCATGAGAAAAATGAGTTTTATTATTAAATATAAAAGATAATCCTATACCCAAAAATGCTGCTAAATTAATAACAATTGGCGTCTCTATTATTCCAATATGAGGTTGCGCATTCTCTAATCCGAGAAAAAGTTCTCCCCAATATGGAACAATACAATCACTTAAAGTGGCAATACCAATAGAGCCAACATAGCCTATTAAAAAAACACTTAAATATCCCCACCATGTCTTTTTGTTTGATAGCTGATAATTGCTAAAAATAGTTGAAGTTACAAAAGCACTAAGGACAACATGTAATGGATGAGAAAATCCAAACAATTGATGTGCCACCTCTCTGCTCAAGAACCCAGGGAACATCATCCTTATTAAAAACATAGCAAGAACAGCTAATACAGCACCAGAAAAAGTAAATCTAAAATGTTCCTTTAATTCTTTTAATATTGTCAACATACTAACTCCTCTACCTTAACAACAATTTTATGTCTTCTGGACATGAAACAAGATGCGTTGCACCATTTTTTAGCAACTCCTCTTTTGTCCTAAATCCCCACAAAGCACCTACAGCAATCATTCCTGCATTTACCGCAGCTTGCATATCAACATCAGAATCACCAACAAATAATACCTCCTCAGGCTTTACTCCCATTGCAGTAGCGATATAAAAAGCAACCGTTGGGTCAGGCTTCTTTGGAAAACCTTCATGAGTCCTTTCTCCACAAACCATCTCAAAACACCCAGGAAGAAGCTCCTTAACCATTTCCGAAGTACTTAAGTGTGGCTTATTAGAAAGAACCGCAAGCTTCACTCCCTTCTCTTTTAAGTAACCAAGCAACTCTATTATCCCATCAAAGGGAACAGAATGTTCTCTCCATTTTTTAGCGTAACTTTTTCGAAAACTTACAACAAACTTATCGATAGTCTCCTGATTACAAATATTTTTAGGAAGCACACCATCAACAAGCCTATCCAAACCACTACCCACTAAATATTTATATTCATCTTCTGAAAAATTTGGTAAAGATAACTCATCCAAGGCAATATTCATAGAATTAGTAATATCAGTAATTGTATCTAATAGCGTCCCATCCAAATCAAAAATAACTGCTTTTATTGCCATCAGAATTTAAATCTTACTCCAAACAACGGGGTCATAGGCATCATCTTTACTTCTGATCTTTGAGAATAGTCGTTATTCCACACATATTCATAAACATTATTTACATTCAACACGTTTGTCACCCCAATATATGTCTGCCCCTCAAACTCATTAAATGGCCATATAGGTTTCTTGTGCTCTAAAATTATTGTTAAATTATTATAGTCCGGCAATCTCGCCTTGTTATACATGTTAGGACTGTTCACATAGCCTGTCCTTACGTCTGTAGTAGTCGCTCCTGTAAGGTCAGTATATGGCCTTCCTGAATGGTATTGCCAATCCAAAACAAGTCCCCAATCATCACCCATATCTATTTCGCTAGACAAGCTAAATGTATGCGTTTGGTCATGATTCGCAGGATAATTTCTACTTACAAAGTCCACATAATTAGCTTCTTGATTAGTATAAGCAGCCATTGCCTTCCACCCGTCACTTTTCTTCTTTTTAAATAAAATCTCTATTCCGTTTGCATTGCCTCTCTTGCTATTATCGTAACCAATGATCATCCCTTGATTATTTGTCTGCTCGCTAATTAAATCTCTATACTCTTTACTAAAAATAGTTAGTGAAAAGTCTGCTGCTTTCCCTAATTGATGTTCAATCCCCAAATTATATTGAATAGCTTCTTCTGGCAAAAGATCAACAAATTGCGCACTTACGATCTGCGGGCTATATTGGGAATACTTCCCAACAGAAAATTTAAGGGCTGAGTCTTCATCCTTTATCCGCAATCCGATTCTTGGCTGAAATGATTTTGATTGAGATAAAAAGCTATGATCAATAAAACTATAGCGAAGACCAACATCTAAAAACAATTTATCTGGTAATAATTCTTGCTCATCCTGTACATATGCACCGTAAACAGGATATTCCTTCTTGTAATCCTCAGAAGAAAATGATTCTGCAATTCCAGGAAAACCATAATTTCCTAACAAATGCTGATTCTCTGATTCCTTTACAGTTCTTTCTTGTCTAAAATACAGTCCTGTTGATACTAAATGATTCTTGGTAACCCTATATTGCAAATCTGTCATAACAAAATAGGGTTCTTGTTTCAACTTTTCAGAAGCTGTATCTGCTCCAACCATAGCATTCTTGCTTAGCACCGAATTCTCCATGCCGACTACGATTTCTGTCTTAACCGCATCACTCCAATAACTAGTAAGTTTTGTTTGCAAAAAATTCCTCCTAGAAACTGAGGAGTGCTCGCCTGTCTGACCTAAATTAAAATCTTTATTGTTAAGTTTATAAAAGTCATAATATGTCTTGAAATCAATCACTACCTCATGTTCCGGAGATAACTTCATAAAAAACTTCTGACCAT
The DNA here is from genome assembly GCA_037141875.1 of Candidatus Riflemargulisbacteria bacterium. Lineage (GTDB taxonomy): Bacteria > Margulisbacteria > Riflemargulisbacteria > GWF2-35-9 > DYQY01 > DYQY01. The sequence goes on along the minus strand of JBAXBT010000028.1, from coordinate 94 downwards.
AATTTTCCAAATGTGGGACTATCCTGCTCTGGTCTTCGTGTAACATTGGTAACAAATAATCATAATAAGTTCTCCTCATTGAAATCAAAAAAGA
>JBAXBT010000027.1:0-9825 GCA_037141875.1 Candidatus Riflemargulisbacteria bacterium | reverse complement strand
TTTGCTTTTTCAGCAGACCAGGCGTGTTTTTCTCCTGTAAGAATGTATGCTACCCAAGCATAATAACCAGAAAAATAAGCATCTTGATAACCACTCTCTCTAAAATAATTTGCATCTATAACCTCTGTTTGAAACATAAATGGACCCTTCTGAAAAACTAATTCTTTTGAATTAACAAATCTTGAATTTACATGATTAAGTGCTGAACCTGTATCCAAAAGTGATACATTATGAAAATGAGCTTCAGCAGAAGATTTAAGCTGAACCACTCCACCATCTATCGGTGAAATATCTGCACCAGGAATAGTTGAAGAATAAGCAGAAAACGCAGTCATTAAAATCGCATCATCCATCCTAAAAACTAAAGCTCCTTTACCAGCATACATAGTAGAAGCATCATAACCCTCTACAGAACCCCAACCAAGTTCATCACCATAAATACCTACCATATAATACCAACTAGAAAGAGGAAGATATTTATTTAAAATAGTATTCACATTTTCTTCATAACCTTTTAAGCTAATACCTGCGTGTCTGCTCAAAAAAAACATATCCACAGGCAGAGAACGTTCCATAAACATTGTATATCTGGAAGTAGTCATTTCCTCAATACTAGCAGGTTGTTTATGATTACCCAGTTTCAATAAAAGATTCTCTCCTAGTTTACGAGAGATCCAAAAATCCTCCATTTTAAGATCATTATTTTTTGCTGGATCGTTATTTGGAGTAAATTTTATATCTAGTTCCCCAGCCCAATCTTTATACATAATAGTTTTAAAAGAAAGTCTTATTTTACGTGCTTCAAATCCAGAAGGAATCTTGTTTTTTCCACTAAATCCTTTTCCATAATCAAGAAAAATTCTACCATCCAACCAATACTTAGTGCTTTCATCATCTGAATAAGCTGTAAAAACACCCTTTTTATAAGCGACGTGCATCTCAGTATCATCATCTGTCAGTTGTTTAATTTCTTGTTTCGTTGGAGTGCGACCATGAGTTTCTTGAAAATCCAAAATTTTACAAATAATAGATGACATTTCATAACGGTCTATATAATTCTTACCTCGAAACGTATTGTCTTTGTAAACAGTAAGAATGTTCTCGGAATTAACTCGGTCAATACTCTCTTTTGCCCAATGTCCACTGGGAACATCCTTAAAAGATGTTCCCAGTGTCAACGAGCAAATCATTATGATAACTAACTTTAAAACACTAGACAAAACTAACTCCTATAAACCTACTACAGTTTCCTGCCGTAAACTCCGCTATAAGTAATTGCTTCATTTTGTCCTTTACTTTCCCAAACTGTATAGTAACCACCGCTACTTAACCCAATAACTTGCGGCTCTTTTTGATCTCCGATGCAATAACGGTTAATCTGTGTTTCTCCACCAACAGCAGTTCCAGTAGCACTGTATCTTCTAGTAAATACACCAGTAGCATCTCCTCGACCGCTTCCATCTTTGTCAACTCCATTGATGTTGTCATAAGCAATCACAAATCCACCATCTGTGAGGTCTGTGATGCTAACCATGTTTGGATTAAGTGTATCGTCAAATGGGGTCCCTGTACCTAGAGTATCAATAGGAATCGCAGCATCAGATAAAGCGTTTCTTACAATGAATTCAGTACCAGTAGCTACTCCGAGTGAGTCATAAACTTTAGCACAGATGCCATTGAAAAAGGTTGGAGGACTAGCATTATCGCCACTCTGCCAAACTATAGCATATCCACCACCAGCAAGACCTACTACTCTAGTGTATTTTTGATCTTTATACTTCATGTCATTAACTAAAACCTCATCTGCTAAGGCAACACCTGAGTTAGCGTATCTTCTTGCCGCAATACCATAACCACCCCATGTTGAATCAACGCTATCTTTTCTCTTGCTTTCCCATACTATAACGAATCCTCCACCGTAACTTGCAATGGAAGGACGTTTCTGATGGTGATAAGTCCATTGGTTTACTTGCCACTCAGCCTTTTTCTCTGTTAGGTTTGAATAATAAATCTTAGCCTGTACACTCTTACCACTACCATCAGGTCCCCAACCACCCTCAGTATTATCGATACCTGCTTCCCAAGCAACTACAAAGTTTCCATCAGAAAGAGCCGTAACCGCAGGCTTACGTTGGTCATAAGTTGCAACACTGCTGACTCTTGTAGCACCAACTACTGAAGCACCTGCCTTGTTAAATATTTGAGCATAAATATCCATACTATTTACACTCCAAACAACAACAAAGTTACCATTTGTAAGTGATGAAACTGCATAATCACTATTTATTGGCTGACCGACATTTAGCCTGATGTTTGATGCTGTCTTTGTAGCATTCTGGTCATACGCTTCTGCATAAAGCTGTTCAGTATCTACATTAAGGGTAGTATATTTATTCAAATAAACAACCACAAAACTGCTATCACTGAACTTAGTCATTCTTGAGTTACGTTGATCACCTATTGCAATAGAATCTACTTTTGCATCAAGATCAGCATAAGCGTAAAACGCTTGCTGTACTGTATTATAAGGCTGTGAAAAATTACCAGCTCCATCAACTGTCCAAATAGTATAATAATAGTTAGTATTATTAACCAAATTAATGTCAGTAAATTTACTAGCATTATCAGAGAAAACAACAAGACCATCAGCAACTGAAGTTGGAAAATGTGAACTGTTTCTAACGACTACAGCTCCTGCAACGGTACTGTCCAATGGATAATCCCATTTAAAGGAAATAGCTCCGTCACTTGGTGCTGTTAATAAATTTGATATTTGCTGAGGAACAGCTGTATCTATCATAAAAGGACCACAATGAGTAGACTGACTCCACTGACCAGCTAGGTTCTTTGCTCTTATATGAAAGTACCATTGTCCATCAGATAACACGGAACTTGTTGCTTGTGTAGCCAACCCATTAGAAACAGTACCTGGAATAGTAGTAGCTGACTTATCCCACGTATAACTGTATCCAGTAATTGCATCTGTGCCAACATATCTCCACTTTAAAGTTACAATATTTTTCACTGTCCAGTCTCCAACAGCAGGGTCCATATTAGTGAAAACTATGTTTTGTTGAACTCCTGGTGTTGCTGGTATAGAGGAATCTATTCTAAATGGTCCATAATGGATTGCATTTCCCCATTCTCCTACAGTGTTTTGAGATTTAATATGAAAATACCACACTCCATCTGCTTTAGAAATTGATAAGCTTTTTGCAGCTCCTTCTGAAGTATTATCTGGATCTGTGTCTGAAATACTTGAAAACTCATAACTGTAACCTGCAACATTAGTATCTGCCAAGTCAGTAGTCCAAACTATGTTAATCAAATTACGTGAAGTCCAGTTAGATTCTGAAGTTGAAATAGCTGGATTAGAATTAGTTATTGAAACAGCTGGGATAGCAATGGTACCGGAATTTATATAAAATGGGCCATAATGTAAAGTTGAACCCCATACTTCTGCGTTATTTTTAGCCTTAATATGGAAATACCATACTCCGTCTGCTAATGGTGGACTCACTGTACTGTTTTTAGTAGTATCTATAACAGTGTCAGGGTCTACTGTAGGACTCTTTGACCACAAAAAACTATAACCAGCGATTCCGCTAGCTGCATATGCATACCAACTTACTTCAACAATATTTTCAACACTCAAAATACCTGGAACGTGAGTTGAGGACATAGCAAAAACAGCGTCCTCTTGTGGTTTTGCAGTATAAACTGACGTAGTAAGAAACTTTTCAGAAAACTGGTCTGAAGAATTATATGTCCACAAACTATAATTATAAGTAACATTTATTGAAAGACCCTGGTCTGTATAACTTGTGATATTACTCGGAGCTTGCACAACAAGAACTCCTTCTGTAACACTCTTAGGAAAAGATGTTGTACTTCTTCTAATAACCACCCCTGCGACATTAGAATTCTCAACTTTCCAATTTAATCTTGCCGAAATACCTAACCCTTGCAATTGACCTCCATAGTCTACCTGTGCAGAAAGAACTGACGGTTGCTCCGGAGCTTGTATTTTGGAACCATCAACATTTGATAACCTTCCACAACCTGTTAAAACTATTAAACTTACTATACTGAACAAAACCGCTAACTTTTTCATATCTGAGACCTCCTTATAATTTTTACCGCTCGAATGTCCCCCATATGTCTTGATTGCCTTGTCTATCCTGATCACTCTGCCATACTATGATGACATCCCCGTTAGTTAAAGAAGCTAATGCAGCCTTCTTTTGATCATTTCTTCCATTTTGATTAAGCTGATACTCTGAACCTATTTTTTCATTATTAGCATCAAATCTTTGAGCTCTCACGCTATATCCTTGTCCATCAAGAGAGTCCATATTCTCCCAACCTACCATGTATCCACCATCAGAAAGACCAATAATTTGAGGAGCATTGTAATCAACTTGATATTTTTGTCCATCAAAAGTTGATTCAACAGATAAAAGATCTATGGTATTAACTTTTTTAATAGAACTAAACGTTACGCTTGAGCCAGTAAATCTACATTTCCTAGAATAAATACCATCTAAACTCAAACCTTGAGGAGAACTTGCATCTGTTATCCCAGAAACCCAACTTACGACAAAGCTTCCGTCCATAAGAGTATCAACAGCTACCCACTTCTGATAGTTTGTATAATACTGTATGCCTTCATTAACTCTAAACTCTTGCACAATCGGATTTCCATAAGAATCAAACACTCTTCCTGCAATATCAGTTTCCGTGTACCTACTATCCTTGCTTTGCCAAAGAATAACAAAATTACCATCTTTCAAAACAGATATAGCAGGTTCCTTTTGATTATTAACATTATACTGGTTAGCCTTAGTATCATTCTTTTCAACGTTTAACTGACCATTTGCATATGAATATATTTTATAATTAATAAATTTTTTAACTAATAACTCATTTGTTTCCCAAGCCACAACAAACTTACCATCTCTCAACGAAGCAACAACTTGATGGTCTTGAACATCAGTCTGAGTAGCATTCACTCTAATTTCTTCGGTAAGAGCATTGCCCTTATAATCAAATACTTGAGCAAACACATCTGTATTACTTTCCCAAGTAAGAACAAATGTACCATTCTTAAGATCACATACAACTGGAATACATTTTCCTGCAACATTCTTAAGCACAAGTTTCTTTTCATTAACAACCTTTTTCCCAGTATTATCAAATATATTTAAAAGAATGTTATGGTCTTCAACTGCTATCTTCTCCAGACAGGCAACCACAAATCCTCCTTGAGACAAGGAAGTTACAGAAGGACTCTTTTGATCTGCTGTCCAAGACGTATTTATTCTAAATTCTTTTTCAACAACACTCCTTACACTAATCACTATATTAGACGCATTTGAAAAATTAAGAGAACTATCATAGGAAAACATAGAATAGTAATACGTTTTACCTTGATCAACTTTGCTATCCGTAAAAGCATTCTTATCACCAACATAAACAGTAATACCATCATTAATTGATTCAGGATATTTACCTTCTCGTCTTATCACAATTACTCCCTTAAAATCACTGTCACCTGGGTTAATCCAATTTAAGAAAACTTTATCTGAAATATTAACTGCTCTAATTGAGCCAACATTCCCAGGAGGAATTGCATCCATGCTATCTTTTGGAGTAGCAGAATGCTCAAGAACTGGAGAATAATTACCTGCCGCATCCTTTGCCCAAACTCTATAGTTATATGTTTCTCCATTTTTTAGATCTTTCTCTGGTAATGCTGTTCCTTCTTTTGGTAAATAATACCCATCGCTTAATGAAGCTATGGAAGATGATGCAAATTCTAAAGAAGAAACTGCAACAGAGCCAGTTGAAGAAACTCTCTGAACAACTACTCCGTTAAAATCGACATCACTTGGATTATCCCAAACCAAAATAATCTTCTGATTACCTTCTAATGCTCTTAGATTCTGAGGTGGAAGAAGAGATACGGAACTATTGGAAACATCAGTAGAAGATTGTACTAGTCTGCCACAACCAGTAAAAACGAACAACAATAAGCTTATTACTATAAACTGTACTGCTTTAAACTTCTTCATAAACTCTCCTTTTAATTACATATCGCTAATATATCGATTACATCATATAAAAAGTATATGTAGATTATCTTTAAAAGGCGTTACATTTATATTACGAATTTTGCTTAAGAAGAAAGCAACTAGGTTATTTAAAAAAAATACTACTTAAAAATCTCAACATTTATCTTCCAAATCTTGAGTTTGAATGCATCTGTTGTCTTCTATTATTTTGAATAATAGTAGCTAATCCTGATTCATCAACGATTATACCATTAGCTTTCATCCTAGCTACTACTCTTATTCTAATCTTGCTATCAGTAATCTTTGCTAGTTCCTTTAATAACACATTCTTATCAACAACTAGTTTCTTTTCTTGCATTAGCTTTATTATAGCAACATCTACTAATTCTCGTTTGTCTGTTACTTTATACTTCTTCATTAACGCACCAATATCTGCAAACCATTTCATTTCTCCTTTTTTGATACGCTGAGAATTACTTTTACTGGCTTCAATATAATTGTCATTTGTTCTTGTAAGAAAAACTACAGCCTGAATAAGTTCCAAATCAGTAGTATCTTTTACATTATCTAAATCTTCCCAAGGTTTAGCGCTACTTAAATCAAGCGATTGATTAAATAGAGTTTGTTCAGAAACTCCAGACAACTGAAGCATTATACTTTGTGAACTATTATTTTGATTAGTTACCTTTGTTTTATCAACTTTTTGTTCTTTACTAGATACTAATGTCTGTGAAGAATTTATTGTATTGTCATTAGATCTAGTTACAATTGATAAAAGCCCTGGAACTGCTGAATCCTTTAGTCTATCATCAACACCGACTGAGTCAATAAATGCTTCCAAGAAGCCTACACCATAACTATCAAAAGTAAACTTACTAAAAGAAACAAACTTCAAAGGAGAATTGTCACAAATTGTATATTTACCATTACTATTCTTTATCAGCTTCCTAATTGATATTTGAGGCTCATTAAACTTCCCTTGATTATCTTTTACTAGTCTCATAATTATCTCGTAATGGTCTCCTAGCTCTTTCTTTCCTATGTTTGCCGCCACATAGCTAATATCTTTAGACCCATTATTATTACTTACGATTCTACCAGGTATAAAATCATAGGTTGTCTTAATGAAATCAAGCCTATTTGCGTTAACCTCATTAACCTTCTGTAAATCATTATGAAGCACCATTAATTGTGAGCTATCTTTATAAGATGCCTCCTCTAAACTGTCAGCCACATATGACTTGATATTTCTTAATTTTTTATCTACCATTGACACGTTAAAATTAGCAACACCTTCTCCTATGTATGTATTCTTGTCTCCTATATAAATTTGGTTAATACCAAAATATTTTGTAGATCCAAAAATATGCCCTAACCCTGAATTTGGTTTATTAAGTCTTTCAGAAAGCAACTCTTTAGCAGCTTTTAACGACTCATATAAATAATCCATTCTAACCTCTGACCAATTATCAGAACGAACATCTACCCCCATCTTAGAAATATCAGCAACTAATTCTTCAATTTTCTTACCATAAGACTTTTCTTTAAAAGCTCCTGTTTTATCTATAACAATAGTATCTTCTATAAATCTTCTTAAAATGGTTTCCCTCAAAGCAAAAGACTTAACCATAGAAAGATCTATAATTACTTTTTTATTATTATGAGCAGTAATAACATCCGGTTTATTATCATTATCAGAAAGTTTTATAGTAAAAGTTCTGTTTCTAACTTTGTTTAAATTAAAACTTTGTGCCACAAACTCTAAATATGAAATTATACCATCGACATTCTCATCAATTAATAACTCATTGCCAGTTCCTTCAATAAGTACTTCAGAGTCAATAAAAATATTTCCCATTTTCTCTAGCTTCATTGCCCTTCTTTCAGTTAATTTATTATTAATGGCTATCTTCTCTATCCATCTAGATAACCCAATATTTACTGGAGTAGCTCTAAAAACAATCTGAGAATCAATAGGTTTCTTAAAATCTATTTTGTCAAAAGCATCCTGTGATATATATAAAGACCCTTCTTCAATAAACATTGATTCTGTGGAAAACCAATTAACTGGATTTAAGAAAAACTTGCCAGGCAGTAGCTTAACGCTTTTTAAAAAAGAAAAACCAGCAACTTTGTCCTGTTTATATTTAGCAATTACTTGTAATAAATATTCCATCCTCTTAGCATCTTTCTCATCACTATATAAAGAATTTAATGTTTCATCGTCTGCCTGCATTGTTATCCCTATTTTTTGCATCTTTTCAAAAATTTCATTAATCTGATTAAACTTCTGTCTTGAACCACCTGTTAGCATTACTTCTCTGTCTCCATCAAAAGAAACTGTTTTCCCACTCTCTAAATGAGCAACAACTCCTGGCTTTTTCTCAGTATTAACCATTACAGGAAAAAAGTTTGAAGAAGAGTTTGGCATACACACATCAACAGTTGTCTCCATTGTACCGAAATGAACATTACTCTTTTTAAATCTCACTCCTATCCTGTCTGCGTTTAACCCACCAGTAAAACCATAAGTGTCTCCACTATTACTTCTATATGTAACTCCATTTTGCATACCTATATTTACATCCACCGAATCAGTTACTGGTAAATTTACATTTACTTGACCACCATAATAAGGAACTAGTCCCAACATATGGAAATCGCAATCAGCAGAAACAGCAATTCTCTCATTTAGTGCACTGTTAAGATTAAATGTAGCAGATGTATAAGGAGTCAATGTCTGGTCTATCCCAAGACTAAACTTTCCATAAAGAGAATATCCACCCCTAATAGAATAGCCATTTTCTGTTTCTTTCGCACTATTACTCTTTCTAAATTCATAAGGGAACGTAGCTGTTAGCCCAGTTCCAAGATACATAGCTCCTTGACCCAATTTTACTAAACCAAATCCTCTAAATTCTGCAACATCTCTTTTACTAGCCTCGGTAACTTTCTCTCCATTATCATCTAGACCTCCTCTAAATTGTTCCAAAAATCTATCAGTACCCTTGAATTTTGGATTAGTATTGTCTCTTACCGCTGTTGCAATACCATCCAATGCCTCATCACTAAATGCTGAAAGGTAATCCTTTCCTTGATATTTTGGTGAAGAACGAAAAACATGTTTTGTTCCTAAATGTAAACCTACATCTAAAACGTCTTGATATTTTCCAACATCTAAGTTCTCATGTCCAAATTCTCCAAAAATACCAACATTAAAAAGATCACTTGGCTCATAATCTAACCCTAGTCTATATTTTGAATCATTAGTATTTGTATTTTCAGAAAAATAGTTTCTTCCTTCACCATACGCTACGAAGTTATTACCAATGTCTTTTTTTACTCGATATTTCAATTCAAATAAGCTATAAGGCTCCATCTGATACTCATCATTCATCATTTGATGTGAGGAATAGTTAAGACCTAAATCATACCCTAACCCAGCAAGAGGGTGTCCCACATCATATTTCTTTTGATACTCAACATCTGCGATAATTGGTGAAGCACCATTCTTCGCAGCAACATCATAACCAATCTTGTAATTTATTTCTTCTCTTACAAACTTCTCACCTTCTGGACCTTTGTTAACTAAATCCAGTCTGCCGCCGATATAAGGAGTTACACCTAATTGCTTACTTACTAGATTGTTTCTTGATCTATTTTGAATACGATAACCATTATCACCATAATCCCAGCTACCAAACCTATACTCTCGACTAGTCTCATCATTATATAAATTATTTAAATTTAA
>JBAXBT010000026.1:0-10036 GCA_037141875.1 Candidatus Riflemargulisbacteria bacterium | reverse complement strand
GCAAAATCAGAAATTTGAAGCTTATTACCAGCAAGTGTTTGAGGCGTATATTCTTTGGCATATAACATAAGTCCTGTTTTTTCGTTGATTTGCGCGCCTTCCAATTGACCACCCTGATTAAAAAAGTCACTGAGTCCATTTAAATCCAGAGGAGTTTTGCCAGAAGGAGTGCTGAAATATGAACCGTTTACTAATGCTGGGGATGGATTTAACTTAAGGGAAAGCGTACTGTAGTTATTTTCAAAAGCGTAGATTTCAACCTGTAACTTGCCCCAAGCTGGTTTTAATGTATTTAATAAGTGCCTGACAATCGAGTAATTGTTATTGTAAGCAGATTGTGGATTTTGGCCTTGAAGAAAAAGCCTTACTGTTTTCTGATTGTCTGTAAAAGCAGACATTTTACCACTTCTAAATAATGCTACCCATGCTGGCTGTTCTGATCCTACAGGATATTTATCTACAACATCCTTGAAGACAGAATCCTCGTTATTAACCAGTTCAAGAGTATACTCAAGCAGGTATGAATACTTATCTAGAAAGGGTTGTAATGCACCTTTAAGATTGTTGCTTCCCAAGGCAGAACCAAGACTTTGACCGGTTCTAAGCAATATTTCTTTATCTACCAAATCACTATAGTCGATGTCCAGCCATTTATCTTGATTTGACTGGTTGGCAAACAAAGAAAAGGACAATAAAGTAAAATAAAGAAATAAACCAAAAGCCTTTCCCAATGCCTTTTTCATATCTCTATATTTTAACTTAAATTGAGATATATAAAAACATAGTCGTTTAGTTCTTATTAGCCTCTTGGTTTGGGATATTCCTGTTGCAATATCTATTAGTCTCTGCTATCATACACTTTGCTTTTATAAACATTTATTTAACATAGGAGAATTACACATGGCGAATAGTAAATCAGCAATCAAAAGGATTGAAACAGCAGCAAGAAACAAAAAAAGAAATGATTCTCAAGAATCAAAAATGAAAACAAATATAATTAAAGCAATTACAGCAATTTCTACAAAAAACGAAAAAAGCTCAGAGATTCTTAAAGAAACAATCAAAATCGTAGATACTGTTGCAACTAAAGGGATTATTCATAAAAATAAAGCAAACAGAATCAAATCAAGACTTACAAAAAAATTAAACAAATCAGCAGTTTAGTTCATTAGTTCACTGAATCAATCGTTCATTAGAAAAAATATATAAAAAAAAGGCCTCAAAAGAGGTCTTTTTTTTATAAGCCTCCTTTATCAAATGAGGTGGCAGTCATTAGACTGACGGAGGATTAGTTAATACATCCCTATCATATTTAGCAAATCTCTTCTCATCCTTCGCCTCATGTCAGTTGGTTCAAGTATCTCTGCTTGTGCTCCAAAAGATAATAGCCAACGATAAGTTCCTTCTATATCAGAAGAAGTGAAAGTCATCAAAACTCTCCCCTTATCATCCTTAGTTATATCAAAAGATTGGCCTGAAGCCTTTTCATTAACAACCTCTGCTAATTCCTTAGCAAACCTAACTACAACTTTTAACACTGTTGGACTAGAATTAACTACTACATCTTTCTTCTGAACTATTTCGAAACCTGTTTTAAGAATCCGCAAATCTACAATTTTATTTAACGCAAACTTAGACTCTTCATCCTTTTCATTCAAGGCAATCAAAAACCACTCGCCGAACAAAAAGGTTAACTTTAGAGGTTTAACGCTCATTCTTACTGATTTTTTACTCGATGTATGGTCAAGATGCACAACACTTAACATTTTCTTTTCATCTATAGCTGAGGCAATTGTCCTTAACCTTGGGAAATACCGTTTATCTATTTCAATTTTATCAGCCAATTTAAGCTCCATTGAAAAAGTAGCTGAACTTAAATCTATCTTATCTCCTAAAATTGAGGAAAGCTTTTTAAATGCTCCCTCTATTACAGAAAAATAGGGAGTATCTTTATAATTCTCAAGAACAATCCTTCCTAATAATAATGAGATAAGATCACCTTCAGTCAAAGAGATATCTTCAAATTTAAACTCTTTGCAATAGAAATAACCATTTTTACTTTTGGAATATTTTAAGGGTGCACTAAAGTACTTCTTCATAAAATCGATATCTCGAAGAATTGTCCTATCGGAAACATTAAAAAAATGCTGTAACGTCTGACAGTTTGGGAATGCCCCTGCCCTAACCAGTTTGTCTATTTCTAGTATTCTAAGGTAAGATTCATTAACCATTACATCTTAAATACTACACTAAACTGATTCGTTATGTCATCATAAGAAAAACTAAAATCAACACAAGTGTAAAATGGTAACCTAAAAGAATACTTTCTTTGATAATACTCACCAGACCATTTCTTCTTAGCATCAAACTCAAACAAGAAATAAGGCAGCCTAGCTTTCATGCCATAAAGCAAATTGTTCTCATTACTTATCTGATAACTATCATGCTTAAAAGGAGATATCCCATCGTAACCTAACATAAACTCAGAGCCAACTGAAAAATCAAAAATATCAAATGGAAAAGAAAGCTTAACAGTATCCCAAGCTCTAGAATGTCTACTATTGGTATAAGCACTTGTTAATCCTGCCAATTCATTGTCCACCTTAAATATATCAAATTTTAACTCAGTCAATAACGACAACTCCAATTGTCTTCGCCATGAAGAGATATCTGGAGAAACACTTCCATAATCAATTTCATTTAACATTGCATATTCATAACCCGCTTTAATAGTATTATTCCCATCCACCCTTATCCCACTCTCTACTCTAAGCCTAGGCGTTTGATCTACTAACCAATTATTAATAAGTTCTTTTTGATACCATTTTGCTTTAAAAATAAGAGAATTATTATCTATTTTTTCTTTATCAAAAAGATACCAAAACAAATAACCACTTTCCTCAGCTTCCTTCTGAAAAAAATCGTATGAATATTCAACTCCACCTTGCATAAACTGTGGATTGTAATAAATAGAAGTATTTAATAAATTTTTAGGGCCAAGAATTATATAGTGATTAAATCCTGCATTAACTCCAAGCTTTTCTAAATACCCTAATAAAAAATAACCACTATTTCTGCTATCCATATAATATGGAATTCTTTCTTTCACATAATTACCTTCTACTAAATTACTGCCAATTTCTGGCACAAATTCACTAATCTTACTATACTGCTGACCACCCATAAAATAAGCAGGAAAATAAAAAACTGGAATGCTATATATATAGAAAATAGAATTAAAAACAACCATAAATCCAAGCTTCGGATACATAACCATTTGGCCACTTGATATATAAAAAACAGGAGGATCACCGTCACAAGCAGTAACTCTAACATTATCCAAATGATACTCATCATTAACCGTTCTGAGAGTAGCTCCTTTTATGAAATATTTATCAAAAGTCATAAGCACATTATTTGCAGTAAGCATCTTTGTCTTATTGTTTAACACAAGATTCTCCCCGTCTATCTTTTGACCTTTATAAAATATGGAAAAATTATCATAAAAATTAAAAACATCTTTATCCATTGAATATTCAACTAAATCGCTATTAAACTGATAAACATAACTTTTTATTTTAACGTTTCGTGAAAGAACCAATATTTGCTCTGCCGTTTTTAAACTAAAGGCATCAGAAGTTACATAAACATTATTGTCTACTTGCTGCGAAAAAACTAAAACTGAAATACAAAGAAAAAAAACATACTTAATCCTACCCAACATCTTCTGTTGTCTCTTTTGATCTAAATTTAGTGATCTCTTTCTGAAAAACCAACTGACATTTACCAGTAGGACCATTTCTATGTTTTGCAACAATGATATCTGTTAAACTATTTGGCCCTGCATTCTGATGGTCGTAGAAATCTTCTCTATGAATAAAAATAACTAAGTCAGCCGTCTGTTCTATTTCTCCAGACTCCCTTAAATCACTTAGTTTTGGTTGTTTATCATTTCTTTGCTCTACTGATCTGCTTAACTGAGAAAGAGCCAAAACAGGAACCTTGAGCTCTCTTGCAATTGCCTTAAGCTGTCTGGAGATCTCTGATATTTCTTGTGTTCTATTCTCAACCCTTGATTTACTTCCATGCATAAGTTGCAAATAGTCTATAACTAGCAAATCAAGACCTTTTTCTGCTTTAATTCTTCTTGCCTTTGCCCGAATCTCAAGCGCTGTCATAGAGGCTGAATCATCAATAAAAATCTTTGCTTCATCCAGTTTACCTAATGATCGCATGAGCTTCTTCCAATCATTATCTTGCAAATTACCAGTTTTAAGTTTGTTTGAGTCAATTTGCGCATGAGCACAAAGCATACGACTGACTAAAGATTCCTTAGACATTTCCAAGCTAAACATAGCAACGCACTTATTTTGCCTTACTGCTGCGTCCATTAAAAAATTAAGCGCTAGTGCTGTTTTACCTACACTTGGACGAGCAGCTAAGATTATTAAGTCTGAATTCTGAAAACCAGAAGTTATTCTGTCCAAATCTACAAATCCTGAGGAAAGGCCTAATAGGCTTATTTCATTATTGTACATGGCCTCTATTTCATCCATTACTGTTCCAAGAATACTCCCAATATGAGTGAATCCTTTTTTCATCCTCTTATCTGCTACTTTAAATATCTGCTGTTCAGCTTGATCTAAAATATCCGTAACTTCAAGTGACTCAGAAAAAGCTTGCTCAACAATATTAGAGCCAGTTGTAATTAGATTTCTAAGTACAGCTTTCTCCTCTACAATCTTTGCATAATATTCAATATTTGCTGATGTACTTACAACATCTACAAGATCGGTTAAATAGGTCATGCCCCCAACACGTTCCAAATCATTGTTGATTCTAAGCTTTTCACTTAAAGTAACTAAATCAACTGGTTCTGCTTTAGTTATTAAATCTAACATTGTCTGATAAATAATTTGATGCGCATTCTTATAAAAATAATCAGGCATTACTACTTCTAAGACCCTCTGAATTGCTTCTGAGTCTATTAATATTGCACCTAATACTGACTGTTCAGCGTCAAGATTCTGGGGTGGTATCTTTCTTTCTAGTTCTGCCATCTGTTCCTCCGATAAACTTTATTATACCTAAGTAAAAGGATTTCTTTAAGTCGCTTTAATGAAATATCTCTTAAGTTGCTCTGTATGTATCTCTATTTTAGCACCTACAGAATGAGTCTGTAGCTTATTTCTAACGGTATTCACTGCCAATTCCGAACTATTACAGTCTCTGCTTGAATGAGCTAAGAAGATATGTTTCGTTTTATCTGAGTCTACTAATTCATATAAATATTCAGCAGTCTGAATATTAGATAAGTGACCATGATCACCAATAATCCTATTTTTCAGAAAAACTGGCCTATTGGATGAATTCTGCATATCCAAATCATAATTAGCCTCAATAAAATATACATCATTCTTACTATGAAACTTCTTCATATTATCTGTAAGATGACCTAGATCTGTCATAAAAGACATCCGATAACCAGCTGATTCAAAAACAAAACCAATATGTTCTCCAGTGTCATCATGGTCTACGCCTTTTCCTTGATGTGGCAATCTACAATACCTAACAACTAAATCCTCTAACTTCTCTTCATTGCATCCATTGAGTATTTTTATCCTTTGCTCAAAACGCGATAATTCAGGATATTTAAATAACAGAACCCTTTTGGTTGCTTCTCTTGTAAAAACGTCAACTGGATGATTTTTCATGAACATCACAAGACCTGAGACATGATCACCATGAGCATGTGTAATATAAACTCGCGTTATCTCATCAATATTAATATTAAATAATCTCAGGCTATCTGATACTTTTTTATAAGAGACACCTATATCAACCAAAACCTTCACTTTGGATGTCTCTACAAGAGTACAATTACCTGAACTGCCACTAAAAAATGGGATATAAGAAAAAATAACTTTTCATCCTTTCTTAACTGTATACTTTTGAATACCAATATATCTTTCACCAGGAGCCAAAACTACTAAAGGCCAAACCAACTCAGCTTCTAAATAATTATCATTTTTATATACTTCAATATTACACTCGTGCGGAAATTCTGTCTTCTGTTGTTTTTCGCTTAAAAAAATCTCTTTCTCTAATATAATATCGCCTATTTTACAGCTGATCTTATTATTCTTGGCCATTCCTCCAACTTTAAAATCCATACCATTTTTAGGATAAACAGTATATTTGTCCCCACTTTTAATTAAATTTCCATCTGCTAATAATAACTCTTTACTAACACTATTTGGAAAATCAAATACTTTAAGTTTGTCAACATTAAAGCTGACCTGTAGGTCTACTAAAGACAACTGTGAAATATTCCAAAGCCCCCATTCTACTTCTGCCTTTGACATATTTAAAGCTGAGTTCTCTACTATTAAACATCCGCCATTTAAAGCTATGGAGCGTTCTAAAACAATGCCGTTCCATTCTTTAGATGTAACAATTACTTTTTTCCCAGAATAAGAAACATCCCAATCCAAAGAATCAAACTCTTTGACTGGTGGCCAACCACCCCATTTATATTGAGGAGCTACCCATAAAAAATCACCACCATAATTAACCCAACTATTAGTCTTCGATTGATCTGGGATATAAAAGAGAGGTGTATCCTGAAAGTATAGCTGTTGGATTCTTCCTCCATGTGTAGGATCAATAATAACCTTTACATTTTCGTCTTCTAATAATTGTTGTGTCACTTAATAAATTCTTACTTATTTTTATCTTTTCTACGTTTACGATAAAGATAAGTTATTACTCCAGAAAGAATTAATAGTAAAATAATATACTTCCATGGGATACCAAATCCTTTTTCTAACCCAGTATACATTTTTGGGTCAAAATCAAGTAATGAAACAATTAGAAATTTCTTTGTTCTGTCCTTAGAATCATATTCTAAAGCTACTTTATCTTTCACTTTAACGTGAGTCAGTGTCATAGGACTATATACAGAACCCAGATCTACCATTCCTCTATATAAACCACTATTATTAGATGTTTCATTCAATCGTACTGTTACTGGATAATAGCTAGCTCCTAATGGATAAACAAACAAGGTTGAGTCAAAGAAATCCAATCTCTTAGGATCTGCATCTTTACCTGCTATTTGAACATAAAGTTTTTTAAACTTAATGTGATCATCTTTCCCTATTTCAACC
Source organism: Candidatus Riflemargulisbacteria bacterium (assembly GCA_037141875.1). Lineage (GTDB taxonomy): Bacteria > Margulisbacteria > Riflemargulisbacteria > GWF2-35-9 > DYQY01 > DYQY01. The sequence goes on along the minus strand of JBAXBT010000026.1, from coordinate 2,867 downwards.
AAATATCCAGGATCATGAAAAAGCTTAATCGCACTGACTGTTAAAGGACGACTTTTCCCTACTCTATAATTTTTATTTTTTAAATATATTTTATTTATCTTAACTGACTGGTCTACTTTACCTGCACTATCTAATAAAAACTGAACATTAATAACCTTAGAAAAATCAAAGGTTTGTGACACATCAACATAGTTTTGCTGTTCACTACTCCAACCTTTCCACCAAGCCCTATCCCTTATTTTACCTTTTTGCACAAGATTCATGTCTACATCTGAACCAGAACCCTGAGCAGCAGACCATTCATAAACTCCAGGACCTTTTTTTGAATCCCATGCTGAATAACCATTAAGCACTGCTTTATTGCCAGCAACATCTTCAATGTCTACCCTTAACTCACCAGGATTATTTGCTAGTTGCATTTCTACTACTAAATCTTCTTTATCTGTCCAATCAGCATAACGCCCGGTTAAACCCCAAGCACCAAAATATGGATAATCATCTCCCCTATATCTTTTATCTACCTTAAGCTGTTTACTTCCAGCATTTCCTGCTACATTAAGAATATAAGACCTGTCTTCTTCTTTTGCACCAGAAATCCACCAAGTAACAGGATACTTATCACTAATACTTCCATCTTTAAAATCATCAATAATATGGAAAAGATCAAATAATCCAACTTCAAACTCAACACTTTTATCTGGCATAATCGGAGGAACGATTTTTACTTTGCTACCCCAAGCTGCCCCAATAATATCTTCATCTTTATATGTATTTAAATCTGTATAAAAAGCCCCTCTATATATTCCTGTACTAACACCTGTCTCCTCTAAAATAACAGATATCGACTTATTTTCAACTACCTCATCATTACTATAAATTTCAATATTAATCTTATCTCTACTATTATTATCACCATCTTTACCTTTTACCTCTACATAAACCTTCTGAGAAGTTATAAGATCTTTAATTTGAAAACTGTAGTTCTCATCATTAAATAATTTAACATAATCAATGCTCTTTGGATTTGCTCTTCCTACATGCTTATTACCTCTTATCAGATACATATCATCTATATTAACAACAGAATCTGCTTTCTCTCCTCCACCAACACTTAACTCGAGATTTAGAATATCTCCTAATTTAAACTTATGTGTAACATCTACATAATCCTCAATAGTGGTATCATAAGACTTCCAAAACCTCCTATCTTTAATAGGCCTAACATCTATTGCTCTAGCTGATACTGCTCTTCCTGAAGGATAATTTGACTTCCACAGATACCAACCTGGACCTTTGTTATAGTCATAAGGGTTATATGAATTCAGAATAGCAGTTTGTCTGTTCTGATCTTCAATATCTACTTGAATGTCTCCTATGTTGCCTGGCAAATATATCCAGAAAGTAAACTCGTTCTTATCATCCCATTTCTTAAGATCACCACTAAGACCCCATTTACCAAAATAAGGATAATCTTTACTAAAATAAGTTTTAGACACTAATAATGAATTAGGTGCTGATACTCTGTTTTTATTAGTTATCATTAAATCATAAGATTTTGTACGACCAAACTCTTTAACAATAAAAGGTATTGTATACGCTTTATTCCATTCGTTTGGACCAACAGAAGTTTTCTGCGGAAACTTCTTACCATCTATATAAAGGTCAAACTCTACGAAGCTACCATCAACAGTAAAATCGATTCCATCTTCTGCGAACTTTTCATAAGTAGAGAAATCAATAAACTTAGGTGAATCCTGAACAATAGAATCACCTTGCTCTATGTTAAATCTATTAACAATATTTATTTTCCCATCACTTTTTAGTTGACCAGTGAATTGATGAGATGTCTGATCTGAGGACCATCTTAAAAACCAGGTACCATTTTCTTTCCAAAGAAAATAACCAAGTTTCTGCCCTGCAGGATAAATTGGTCTTCCATCTGTTGGATCAATATTGTCTACCCACCAAGAATCAGGTCTAATACCAGCAGCTATATCGTCAAAATTATCTAACAATATCTTTAGATTAAACTCTCCTATTTTTAATTTTTTGAAAAAACCTCTTCTTACATCAGAATAAACTTTAATTGTATTTCCAGCACTTGCTCCAATCATCTTATGTGCGAAATCAGAATATACTCCTACATTTAATTGACCACGATAAATACCAGAATTAATGTCTGTTTCTAATACTTCAAGATCCATATCTTCGCAACCTAAATGTCTATCAGTTGTTTCTACCTTTATCTTAAACCTATCTATTGTATCCTTTGAAGAATCATTACCTTTCACTTGTATATAAATATTATCTCTATTTAAAACTGAATCAGCTGCTATAGGTTTTGTAAAAGCTTTATCCTCATAAAACTCTATATCAGATATTGACCGAGGCTTATTAAACCCATAATAAAAATTCTCTTTTTTTAAAGTAAGGTTATCAATAATCAGCTCAGAATTATCTTTATTTCCTCCATTAATACAAAACATAATATTTTTAATAGAAGTAAGGTCTATTTCTTTTGTTTTATCTACATTTCTTCCCTTATCAAAAGACCAACCCTTCCACCAATTGCGATAACGAATAGAGAATGGTTGCAGTAAATTAGCATTAACATCTACACCTAATAGATTGCTAGATCTCCACTTATACCAACCTGCCCCCTTTGCTTTATTCCAAGGATTATAGCCATTTAAAATAACTACTGTACCTTTTGTGTCTTGAATATCTACTCTTATAGTTCCAATATCTTGCTTAAGATATACATCAAACTCAAACTCATCAAATTGACTCCAATCTTTATGTGCTTCATTAAAAATAACTGCTCCTAAATATGGATAACCCTTACCTATATATTCTTTATTAATTTT
>JBAXBT010000025.1:0-10456 GCA_037141875.1 Candidatus Riflemargulisbacteria bacterium | reverse complement strand
TAGATGCAAGATTCGTAGCAGATATTTATAAAGCAGTTGATAGGAAAGATTTGAAGTATGAAGAATATAAAAGAATAACTCCAAAATACAATAGTTATGTTCGATATGCAATGTTTAAAGAGCTTTTATTTCAGTGGCCATATCATGAGTTTATTATAGATAAAGTTGTTAATGAAACAATAGATATTTATGAATATTTAAAGAAGCCAGAGGTTTTAGGTGCTGACAAAGTTAAATTGTCTGTTTATCAGTCACTGTATAGAACTAGTGAGGATTCTGGCCCAATGAAAGCTTTGGAGAGAGCTGCAAAAGCTGGTGCTTATACAGTTATTATTTGTGAAATTAAGGCAAGATTAGACGAGATTGCTAACTTTAAGTGGGCAAGAAGGTTAAAGGAAGCTGGCGCACATGTTTTTTACAGTATGATGAAAAGGAAAATACATACGAAGGTAACTGTTTCAAAACTGGAAATTAAGCAAGAGGGATTATTGTCAAAAAGTGATTTTTCTCCTGAACAGTGGGAAAAGATGATAAAGCTAGGACTAATCGAAACGGTTAATGCTGGTACAGATGAAGCTGTTTGTACTAAGTTACTTGACACTAAACTTTTGCCTGAAGGATTTAGACCACCAAAAGAAATGAAATCAATGTTACCTGCTGAGATTGTTGCAAATCTTGCTTTATCAGATGAACAAAACGCAAAACTTTGTTCTTCAGACATATGTTTAAAAATTACCCATGTGGGGACAGGTAATATAAGAGAGAGTTCAGCTAAAGCTTTTGAGGACATTAATATATTTTCATCTATACCATCTTTAGGCAGGGAGTGTATACATATGTTTAATAGTCTATTAGCAAGAATGCTTCCTAATGAACCAGAAGGTGAAATGTGGTTTGGCAATCATTTGAAAGAGCATTTAAGAGAAAAAATAATGGGTGAGATAGCTAAGGGTAATGATGGTTACATTTGTTTAAAAGTTAACCAACTCGAAGATGATGAGATGATAGATCTTTTATATCAGGCATCTCAGGCAGGAGTTAAGGTTGATCTTTTTGTTAGAGGATTTGATATTATTAGAACAGCTAATTTAGAGCCACTTTCCTTAACGAACGCAAATATAGGAGCAAAGGGGTTAGTTTCTGACACTAGTAGGATTATTTCTAATGAACAAGCTATTTCTATTTGGGGGAGATTAACGGATATTGGTATTATTGATGAGAATAATTTGGTTAGTTGTGATTATTTAGCTAAGCGAAATCAGTTATTTTCTTTGTTATGTTCAGAGTTAGGAAGAGACAAAGCTGAACAAATAATGGATAAGGTTCTAGATGAGGCTTTCAGAATGAGAGAGTTTTCTGAGAATATTAGATTATACAGAGTTATAGATAGACATTTAGAGCACTCCAGAATTTACATTTTTGGTAAGGGAGAGGATGCTGACGTGATTCTTGGTTCAGCAGATATTATGAAGCGTAATCTACGTAAGAGACAAGAAGCAAATAGAGTTATAAAGGATAAAGGCACGAAGAAAGAAATTCAAGAAATTATTGATATTTATAAGAATAAGCCTGCACATATGGAGGCAATGACAGCTAATGAAAGATATTACTTAATGGATGTTGACCAAACAGGTAAAACAGCACAGGAGCAATTGGAAATACGACATCATATAAATAGAGATGATGGATATGCAAATTTATGGATGTTGGATTATTTTCTTGGAACAGACAACTCAGTGAATGTTTTAAATGAATTAAAAAGTCAGCTACCAGTAGAATCTTTTATTGGAGATGACATTTCGATTTCTGATGAAACAATTGAGGTTTTAAAACACTCAAGATATTCAGGCCAACCAGGTTTTAATGAAATGTTAGATTCTTTGATTAAGATTAGGTTACAAAGATGGGAATAGCGAGAATTTATAAGAGTTTCATCGATAAATTATAGGGAGAAGAAAATATGTATATAAATAGTAATGATTTAAAAGTAGCAAGTAGACAATTAAGTTCCTATATTGCAGGTTCTGATAATGCTGTGAAAGATGTTGCTGATTTTCATTCAGAAGACCAAGCAAAATTGTCCTTTCAAGAAATTCAAGATATGCCAAGAATAGCTCTTTCTAAAGGTTACAAAATACATCCTATTCTTGCAGAAATCTTGATGTATAAGCCTATTTTTGATGTATTAGCAACTCAAGATGGGGATAATATGTCAATTAGCTTGATGGATTTACAAAAGGTACAGGCAAACCCTGAACAGATATTGAAACAGATTGAAACACTAATGGCTGATCCTCTTGCTTATAGGAAAGATGATTCAAAAGGGTTAACAAGTAATTTTATAAAAGCAGTGGATGTTACTGAAATGGCAACTTATGATTTGGCTGATGTTACAACTATGGATTTCAATGGAAAAAAATATTTGTTGGCGCTTGAGAAGGATCTTTTGGTTAAGGGAGAAGCAAGACCAATTCTTTTGTTTAGGAACCTTGAGTCTAAAAGTTATAAACCTATAGATTTAGAACAGTTTGGAGTTGTTAACACAGGATTTAGCGGGATTAATCTACAGGAAACAAAAGATGAGTATATTGTTACGATAGTCGCTAATAAATACAGAAATACCAAGATAGAAGCAGCCATTGATAGTTCAGGACGTACGATACCAAATCGTTATACATTTAAGATAGATGGAAAAAATTGTGCATTTACTCCGCCAAGTCCTAGGATAATTGTCAGGGATTCAGTTTTGGATGAAAATGCTACAGGCCTTCCTTTAAAGATGCTTGTAGAGTTAAGACCAAAGGACCTTTATCCTATACAAGTGAGTTCTTTTTATTATATAAATCGTCTGCATTTTTCTAAGGAATATTTTTTAGGGAATTCATCTGCTAACAATGTAAGAAGTTTCAATTATTTGTTAGAGTCTGGACGTTCTTCAAAAAGACAATCAGATGCAATGAAAACTACCTTTGGCAGAAAAGTCAGCCTGAACGTGGAGGGTGTATGCGTAGTTGGAGATAGAGTTTATACCATGAACAGTGACGAGAAAGATGGTGTTCCTACTTATTTTTATTTTGATTTAAAGGCATCAGATAAAGATATGACCAATAAGTCAGGTAAAAGCAGGGTAGATCTTAATAGAATCGGTGATTTTGGTGCATTATCAGATCATCTAGGTATAAAAAAGATACTTACTTTTGGTATGACAGAAAAAGATGGCTATATTTATACTTTACATGGTCAGGTAGAGAATTATAAAGATTTTTTTATTGTAAAAGTTAAGGAATCTGACCTCAGAAGTGGCAAGATGGATGAAGTTTATAAAAACATGAAAATCATTCCTATTAATTTAGATGGGTATACCAATAGAAAGATAGATCCATTTGGGGTATTTTTTTCTGGAAAAGATATTGGTATTGGAATAAAGGATGGCAGACAACGTTCTGCTATTCTATATTTTGATGGTAAAAATTTATAAAAATAGAAGGAGTTGAAAATGGCAAATATTAGTTATGATACAGGAACAGTAAACAGTATAAGACAGATGGGAGCACATGAGTTGAAGAGTGCACTGAAAGGAGGAGTTGCTAATTCTGCAAAAGAATTAATTACTTTGGCAAAGTCTACCACTGGCACAGAAGACAATGTGTTGGCAGAGGTTATTTCTCAGAATTTTCAAGTGTTTGCTAATTTGGATGGTAAGCCAGGATTAAGCATCCAAGATTTGGATATTTTGATGTTATCAACCGATGTTGCTAAAGGCACAAATAACAAAGAGATTATTCATGCTACTGAACAATTACATTCAGGAATTGTTGCACATTTAGAGAAATCTTACGATGTGAAAGTAACTCCTTGTAAGCTTGTAACTAGCGCAGATGCTATAGCAGTGTTTAGTACAGAGCAAGGAACTGCAAACTTTTATATAAGTGCTGGTAATATAAGAGTACTTAAAGATAAGTTTATATTAAATCAAAGAGGCGTTAACTTAACAATAGAGTTGGTTGGCAAAGATGGGTTGATATCTGAAAAGGTAGTAGAATTACCAATACCTGTAAATACTGCGATTTCCACTAGAATAAGGTCCTGTGCAATTTCTAAATCGGAAAAAGGGTTTAAATTAGATATTTATTTGGATGCTTTAGAAAACAGAGTAATGAATGGAGCAAAGGTATCTTATAGTTTGGATTCGTCTTTTAATTTGGTTAGAGACGAACAATCATCTCCGTTAATTGAAGTTAGCAAATTATCCACATCAGAAGTTGGAGCAGAAAATATTAGTGGATTAGTCGCTCTAGGAAAAGGCAATTATGTTGCAGTTCAAAGTAAAGCTAAAGAAGGTTTGTTCTTTTATGTATTAAAGGAAAAAATTAACGATAGTGGTTCTATAGATTTTTTTATTAAAGACAGAAAGACATCTGTTAGAAACATTAAGTTAGGTCAAATAAGAGAATCTTATCCTGAAGTTGATCTTAGTAATTATGCGGTTAGGGCTGCACAAGGTGAAGGCAATAAAATATATGTTTTATTGGTTGCAGAGCATAATAAGAATCAGCATATTTTGATGACAGTAGACAAAGACAAGTTAGAGGACTCCAATAAAACAATGACAGATGGGTTTGAGTTTAAACTGCTTCCTTCAGACGTATTGGAATTTTCTGATGTAAGCAACATGGCAGTTGATAAGGGCAGAATTTTCTTTTTTAATTATGCCGCAAATAGTGTCGTTGGTCAGGATATTGGACAGAATGTCTCTTTTGACATAAGTAAATTGCCCAGTGTACATGGAGCTCGTAAGGAGTAAGAATGGACATTGCAAGCATCAAAAGAGGAGCCGCTGATGTTTCAAAATATTTCTTTGAAGAAGGAAAGGGTCAGTTGGATGACGACCTTACTCATCTTTCTACAGATGAAGTAAGATATGCGTTAAAGTTTAAATCAGATGACTTGTCTTCAGAGGCAAAAACTTTTTTGGAAGGAATTTTGTACAGAAATGCTTATGTGGTAGTTAAAAATTTACACAAAGATGCTGTTGATGGAATATCCCTTGATGACCTTAAAGTTATAAGTAACCTTAATGATATAGCTAAAATAGAGAAAGCATTTGAGCCTCTATCTGAAATAAGCATATTAGAGAATTCAAAAGATTATCCACTTACTACTGGCAATGCTGTGCATGATTTTGAAGTTATTTCAGTAGGGCAAAACAGGAAAATTATATATGTTGCTAAAGGTCTAGATGGTTTATCTCCAACAGGTTTCTGGATAGGAGACTTGAAGCCTGAAGTAAGTACAGAGTATGTTAGTTTAGAAGGCAAGAAAGTTAATAATTCGGACTTCTGTGGTCTTGATGCAAGAGAAGAAAATGGGAAAATTATGATTGATATTTTGAATAGGCCTTCTTCAAGTATAGTTATTAAAAAGATAACTAATGTTCTATATGAATTTAATTTAGGTGGGATGGGACAGGCAGATATTAATCATATTATTGTTTATGACAAAGAATCAGAAAAGAAAAATTATGCTGATCTCCCTAGAAAGTTTTTTATTCATATTTCAGAGAAGACAAGATATTTTAATGTTAATGGTAGATTGGTAGCTATAAGTTTAAATGCAAACAGAAAACCAACAGTTTCTTTGCCCTTATCGCTTGAAGAAATATCAATAAAGCCAGAAGAATTTAAACAGTTTTTCTGGGAAGAGAAATTAGAACATACCGCTCTAACTGATGATGGGGTTATGATGGGTATAAGTAGTTTTCCTGGAGCAACGCAGGAAAAGTTGGCGACTATTAAGATGTTAGTTAGTGCTAATCCTAATTCAATTGTAAGAACCGAGAAAGGTATCTATATGTTTGGGGATATTTTGGATGTGCAGAAGATTTTTTTCTTAGATAAAACAGGAGAATTATCATTATTGGACAAAGGTAATAAGTTTTCCAGTAACTTTGGCGTTCAAGATGCAACTATTATGGCCACAACTTCATATAAGGATAAGATTGTGCTTTTAATCCAGAATACTGACAGGAAAGATGAACTTTCAGTTAGAAACTATTATGTGGCAACGATTAAGGAAGAAGATTTAACCAATGGCAGTGATTGGGAGTTGTCACCAAAGAAATTAGTTTTAAAATCTATTTCTTCTGATGCTTCGATTAGAAGTATCTCAGTTGATAAAGGAAAACTCTATCTTTTGTCTGATGATCCAGCAAGAAAAATAAAGGGTACACAGCAACATGTTGTACACGAGATTAATCCAAGCGTTTCAAAATTAATTTTGGGAGACTAATAATGTCGACAGGTCCAGAAATTAGAAAAAGTTCAGGATCTTCGTATAGCCCAGCAGATGGTTACGGTGAATATTTGCCTAAGCGTGACCCTGTTCAAGATGTTGAGCTGCCTAAGCTTTCTGTAACAGAAGGACCTTTAGAACCTTTAGAATTCCCTGTTTTACCTGAGTTAGTACCACAAGAAGGTGAGTTATTAAATAACGATTTGATTTTACCAGAGTTGAACACACTTTACGAAACTCCTCTGCTTCGTGAAGGACAACAGGATATTAGGACTTGGTATGAAGAGTTATTGAGAAGATATGTAGTTAATAATGATTACAAAGAATTTCTAAAAGAAATAGATATTAGACTTACAGACAAAAAAAATACTCCTTTTGAAAAAGCAGAATATACTGCAATGGGAGTTGGTGCAGGAGTATTGGCAGATAACCCAAAGAACGTAGATTATTATTTAAATAAATTTGAAGAAAACTTTTTACTTAGCACTGTCAAGATGGATAATGATATATTGCAATATGGGTTTTGGGTAATGGACGCTCTTTCTAAACATGCTAGCCCATCAAAATATAGAGAACAAATAAAAAGTATTTATACAAAATGTTTTCAATCGTATCCATATGAGACATTTAATTGGCTTACTAACGGCATTTATGCTAGTCGACTTACTGACCATTTTAATAATATTACACAAACACCATTGGGAGGCGCAAAGAAAGTTTTAAGACCTTTAGACATTGTACTTGCAAGAGATCGTTATAGAGAAGTAAATAGTAGGTTCTTAAGCTTAGGGTTGGTGGATGGAGAGATAAAACCAGAGGATGCCAGAAGAATACATGTATACTGTTTTGAGCTTACCAAAAGACAGGCAATGGCAGGCAAAAATGGAATTAAAATAGATCCATTTAAATTAGATAAAGTTTTAGTAGGTAAAGTCTTTGGTAGAGGGTATACAGGACTTTCTGGAAGTATAATGCCAGGGAAAACAGACAGTTTTATCAATAGACCAATAATTGTTCTGCCTGATTACAGTATTAATTACAGTGATTTTGGTGGGGATGCAAGTATAAATAGCAAATTTACGTTTATGGATACAAAAAGTATAGATGCTTCAAGTGCAGGAGTTCATCTGGATAGTGCAAGAAATATTGCTAGAAATCTTGTAAGTCCAAAGAATTTGCCTGTAACATCAATTGGCAATCTTAATCCTAAGATTAATTCAGTTTTGGGGATTAGTTCTACAGGTGTAGTAGCTACCGAAAATTTACCAAGAGGGTTTGGCACTGCGAATATAGTTTCTCCGCCAGCCACGATAGTTGATCAGCCAATCATCTATGGTGATTATATCGATCCGAACGGAAATCGAGTTTATTCAATGCAAGAAAGCCAAGTAGCTAGCCAAAATCTATCATTGGTTCATAATCCCTTCCATACAGAAAATATTCAAACTACAAGAGACAGGGATACGTTGACTAGCTTACATCCTTTTATCGGAGGTTCTCAATTAACGGATGTTGTAATGAATACAAAAATATCAGAACAGAATCAGGAAAGGTTTAATCCTAACCACACCAGACTAACGACAACCCAACTGGACATAGCAGATACAAGCATAAGTAATGTAGGAGCTTTTGGTAATTCAGTTAACAGGACAGATGAAGTACGGACAGGTGTGCAACAGAGAGTGGATATTTTTAATCCACAAAGAACAAGAACAATCGATAGACAAATTGATGGAACTTCAACGTTTGTTCAGACTGTAGACGCAAGTGGAAATAATACATCATTTGGGGTTGCAGCAGAGAAGATAGTTGAGGATATAACGGATGTAAGAAATCCAGAAAGAACAGTAACAACTCATAATGATTGGAATAACACCAGCACTAAAGATTCTAAATTTAATCCTGATGGTAGTTTGACGGTTGCAAGTACTCAGACGGATAACTTAGTTAGCAGGGAAAACGATAATAGAACAAACAGAGATATTAATCTTCTACTGTGGGGAGAAATATATACCGAAGATACTACACTTACAGGGATAGATGGTAAACAGACAAGCAATTATACAGAGAGACAAACTTTTGATTCTCAAGAAATAGATAACAGAAAAGACAGAACAGTTTCTACGGTAGGGAGTAAGGATATAGATATAACTACCGTAGGGGAAAAAGTAGTATTGCTGGATGGTAGTGAAACAGAAGATAGGAGAATAGGCTCAACAACCAGTGAACACAGGGTTTCAGTGAGAACATCTGGAAGAGAAGATGTTACAGATAGCCTTTCAACATTACAGCAGACAGACCATAGAGAGTTGACTACCACAGGCATAGAAACAACATTAGGACAAGGCAATGTGGATAGTTTAGTGCATGATGTGTCCACCAGAAGAGGAGCAAGAACAATAACAACAGATGAAGTATATGCAGGAACATTTACTTTTAATGATGTTATATTTGCAGATGGTTCTTCTCTGTCAAGAACAGGTAGTTTTGGTCAAACATCAAGAAGTATTTTTGATATACGACCAAACAGAACAGTGACTGGAACAGAGCTTGTTAACTCTTCACAGAATTCCTTATTAAATATAGGAACTGATGGTAGTCGTGCCTTAACTTTAAACTTACACGACAATACAACAGGCGATTATTTAACTAGATATAATCCTTATTGGAATATCACAACTCACTCTCAGACTGACTATGGGTTGAATTATTCTAGCTTTGAAGACATTATGGGCAGAATAACAAGTTCAGGTAACTTTTCTCAGCAAACGGCAACTCATTCATTAGAAAATAGAGGGAGTACAAGTACAGTTACTGATAGCAACGAATCTCTTTTAGGTACGTTTAATCGTTTGGAGAATGCTGATGGGACATACCTTGAAAACATGAATTATGGTGGGTTATTGCAGAGTCATTCATTAATGAATTCGCCAGAATATAAGTTAACAACAGATTTGACTCTTGATTATCAAACGTATTTGCAAACTCAGCTTCTTGGAAATGGTACATTGTTAAGTCATGAAAATACTACAGGAAATGAACTCAGTATTCAGCAACTTGTTGGGAATAACTATACGGCAAACTCAACAACTGACAGTGACTTTACTAGAGTTGTTGATACAACTATAACGCTAGATGGTTCAGAGCAGACGCATACACAGCTTGATACTACTTATCACACTCAGATTACTGAAAGTATTGATAAACTTATTAGGGAAAGTTTACTAAACGGTACAATTGATTATACGTCTGACTTAACACTTGACCCAGCAGGTAATAGTACTGAGCATATTAGATCTCAAGAAGAAATTGATGCACATATTGTAGAAACACTATTGGGTATTTATAACAGGGTTATTGATTATGAAGAAACTATCAATACAGAGGAATTTAGACGAGCAGATAATTTAGGGAATGAAGAAAGATTACGAAACAGTACTGAGATAAGACATCAGATTGCGCTTGAGACAATTAGTAGTATTTATCACAGCAGAGTTGAATATTGGAGAACAAGAGACATTAGCAGACAGACGGTTATTGCTCCTGATTCTTCTGCAACTGTTTCCCAGACAGTTTCAGAAACAAAATATCAAGAGAGTATAAAGAAGCTTGATAATATTTTTGAAGAATTTTCCAAAGAAATTGAGGTATTAAAATACAGTGAACATTGGACAGAAGGAGCTGATGGAACGCAGTCAGCTAGAGCTGTTAGTTTTGATCCTAAAGTAAACAAAGTAGATGCTAAATTTCTTAAGGTTGACGAAGATGGCAGAATTAGATTACAGAAAGCAGAGTATAAGAATGACCTCAAGGTCAAACAACGTGATGTTTCTAATTATACTATTCCACAGGTTTTTTCTCATGATGAAATGAAGCTGGGATTAACCCCTAATCTTGATTTTTATTCCACAGTTGATTCTGTAAGGACAGGTAAGGGTTCTTGGAATGGCACAGATGTTGATGGAGATAAGGTTACTACAGAAGCAGGTAAAACAGACGTTCCAGAATTAGTTAATTCACAATATAAATGGTTACTTGACTGGAACAAGGGTAATCCAGCTGACGAAGGAAAATGGAATCTTTCTTTATATGGAAAGAGTAGCAGGACAGGTAACAGTGTCGGTTCTGATCTTTCATATCAGAGGGAATATGTTGAGGGAGATAC
>JBAXBT010000024.1:0-10642 GCA_037141875.1 Candidatus Riflemargulisbacteria bacterium | reverse complement strand
CACTCTGTTGTGGATGTGAAAGAAATATAGCCTGGTATGATCTTATTCCGGTAATTAGCTGGGTAGTTCTGCGAGGCAAGTGTCGGTATTGTGATAGAAAAGTATCGTTTTACTATGTATTGGTTGAATTGTTCATTGGATTAGTAAGTTATCATTTTTTTAAAGATATGCAATTTACTTTTGTGTTGTTGGCGGAATATTTCTTTCTTTTGAGTTTCTTTCTTAATGTTCTAACGGATTTTACAAATTTTACAGTTTATGACCCCTTTTTGTATGTTATGGTTTTCATTGCAGGATTATGTGTTTTATTAAGGGGAGAATTTTTAAATGGATTGTTTTCAGGAATGGCAGTTGTTATTTTTATTGTTATAGTGTCTTATGTAGTAGGGTTATTAGTTAAGAAGCAAGCAATAGGTTCAGGCGATTATTTTGTATTTTTTGCTTTGGGGATGATTGTGTCCCTAGCTAAAATACTTGATATAATACTTTTTGCTTCTTTATTGGGAATTATAATTGCCTTGATTTTCAAAAAGAAGAAGTTGCCTTTTTTTCCTTTATTGTTTTTTGGATATATGTTTGTTTTATTTGGAGGAGCGTTGTTATGAAGATAGGGAATAAAAAAGGAATAGCATTAACGGAGTTACTATTAACGATAGCATTAATAGCAGTGATTACTGCTGGAGGACTTTTTGTTTATAAGTCTGTTCTTTTGAGTTTAAGTCTCAATAATGAGACAGAGCTTCTTCAGCATTATTTAAAGAATGCTCAATCAACAGCAGAAATTTATGGAAGGTCAGTGAAGTGGGAAATGGTTGGTGATAAATATACGATAACTGACATTGAGGATAAGACAGTATTAAAAGAAAGAAAGGTTCCAAAACATATCAAGGTTCAGGGAGAGAGCTTAACTTTCACAGACCAGTTGCGACCAGAACAAGGCAGGACAATAACGTTGACTAGCGGTAAAAGGTTAAGGAAAATAACAGTAGATCCATCTACTGGAAGGGTTAGGCTGTGGTGAAACGAAAAGGCTTTTTGCTTTTCGAATTAATGCTCTTTATTTCTGCGATTAGTTTATTTATTATGGCATTTTATGTTTTTGAGGTACATGGTGTAACTACAGCGAAGAAGATTAAGCAACAACAAGCGATCCTACAAAGCTTGAAAGACGACTATTATTTCGCAATGACTGCAGAGATGTTTGATGTAATGGCCTTACCAAAATATTTTACTGAAAGTATGGATGAATCTCATTATAAAATAAGAGTTGTAAGCGACAATATCCTGACTGATTTATTCGTTATTAGAAAGAAGTAGTTTAACCGCCCCAAAAAGTCCGGCATCATCGCCAAGTACAGATAGTTTGATGTTTGGTTTAACAAGAGCTCTTGCGTTGGCGAAAGGTTCTACTTTTCTTATTAGATAATCACCAATTGCTTGAGAGACGCCTCCACCCAAAACAACTACTTCTGGATCTAGGCAGTTTACTAGGCTTCCGATAGATTCTCCTAAATAATGGGCAGAAATCTTTATTGCATCTTTGATGATTTTGTTTTGTTCGGCAACTCCATTTTTTAATAAGGAACTTTTTAGGATAGAGTCAAATTTCATTCCTTGTTCTTCCATGTATCTTTGCATGGCTATTTTAGAGGAATACGCCTCTAGGCAACCATTTTGCCCGCAGTTACATTTTGGACCATCAAAGGTAAGCTTCATGTGGCCAATCTCTCCAGCAATATTTTGTGCGCCACGTATAAGTTTATTGTTTATGATAACTGCTCCGCCGATGCCAGTGCCAACGAAGATGCCCAGAGCGTCACTATATCCAGTTGCCGCACCAAGCCAATGTTCGCCAAGCATTCCAACGTTGACGTCATTATCTATAACGATATTAGTAATGCCAAAATCTTCTTGGAGTTTATTTTTTAAGTGGAAGTTTTCAAAAGGCAAGTTAGGCGAGAAGGTTATTTCCCCTTTCTCATTAACTCTGCCAGGGATACCAATGCCGATACCAGAAATAGTAGGTTCTTTTGCAAGCAAAGTCGATATTACGCCTTTTATTCGCTGGTAAACTTCTTCTTGATTTTGGCTAGCATTGGTTTTTATTTTTTCTTTAAATATTATCTTTTTGTCAGAAATAATTGCGCCGAGTATTTTTGTTCCACCAATGTCGAGTGCTAAATAGTTTTTTACCATGATATAAATTTATCCCCAATTTTTATTTTCTCGTATTCTATAAAATCGCTGCCAGAAAGTAAATATTTTTTTCCAACGACAAGAATTTTGATAATTATCGCACCATTACTGCATTTTATCATAGGTCCTTCCTGTGTGAGTCCTACTGTTTCGCCATTTTTTTCTTTTCCAGATCCAAAATAATGGGTCTCTGATGCTTCATAGATGGCAATCAGTTGTTTTTTATATTGAGCTAGAGCACCATTGTAAGGGTTTAAAGCCCTTATTCTGTTGATGATTGTGTTTGTTGGCCAATCCCAATGGATAAAGGTTTCATTTATATTTGGTTTAGGTGCTTTTGGAAAATCCCCAGAAGGTTGTGGTGTTGACGTAAGGGTATTGGTTTCTATTAGCGTCAAAAGTTTTTCTAGCATATTTGCTGCTATTTCTTCTTGTCGATAGATCACTAGTCCACAAGTATCTTTAGGTGAAATTGGAGTTTCTTCTTGAAGGATTATGTCTCCCGCATCAAATTCATTTGTTAAAAAATGAAAAGTGACACCAGTCATTGTTTCCCCATTTGCTATAGTCCAAAAGTATGGGTTTGATCCTCTATAATTAGGTAGAAGAGCAGGATGCATATTTATTCCAAGGTTTGCCAAGTCTAAAAGTTCTTTTCCAATTTTTTGTGGAAATGTGTAGGTAAGCAACAGGTCAGGTTTCAGCTCATTTTTAACGATAGAGATAAATTCTTTATTGTTAATATTTTCAAAACAATAAACCGGGATTGAGTGTTCATGACAGATGAGTTTAATATTTTCAATATCTTGATTGTAAAGAGGAGATACAACCATTCCTACAGGGTATTTGTTAAGTGAAATAAGTCGCTTAAGTCCTTTAACTGCTATTTGTGTCATTCCGAACATTAGTATGCGCATAATTTGATTTTACTTAATTACCAGAGCAATGTAAAAGCATTTAAGATAATAACAGAGAAAGGTCTAATGTTTTAGCAGAGTGGGTGAGACGTCCAATACTTATTCTGTCAGGTAGAAGTTGAGCCTTTGCTTCTAAGGTTAACTCATCTATGCCACCAGAAATCTCGGTTTTTATGTGAGGATAGTTTGTTTTAATAAAGTTTATGCTTTTTTGAGTAATGTTGTCTGTCATATTGTCTAACAGAATAATGTCGGGATTCTCTAGGCATGCTTCTTGCACTTCCTCAAAGGTTTCAGTCTCTATTTCAAGAAAAAATCCTGGTGTATTTTTGAGAGAGGAATACTCGGTAGAGCTTTTTATATTTTTGACAGCATTTTTTATACTTCCAGCGGCTTTGATATGGTTCTCTTTTATTAAGATAGCATCAAAAAGTCCTATTCGATGGTTTTCTCCGCCTCCATCGATGACCGCTTTTTTTTGTAGATATCGTAGTCCCGGAACAGTCTTTCTTGTATCAAGTATTGCTACAGAATATTTTTTAACTATAGATACATAAGTGTTTGTAAGAGTAGCCGTGCCACTTAATTGTTGAAGATAGTTGAGGATAGTTCTTTCAAGCTTGAGAATCTCTTGGCAATGACCGTGAAGCTCAAGGACGATATCTCCTTTTTTGACGTTATCTCCATCATCTTTTAGTATGGTATATTTTAGAAAAGAATATTCATCTAAAATATGTTTTACCGGCAACATCCCACTTATGATGCCAGATTCTTTTGCTATTATTTTAGCGGAGGTTATTTGGTTGTCAGGGATTGTAAGAAGTGATGTAATATCGCCTGTTCCGATATCCTCTTCTAGCGCAGCTTTAACGGATACTTGTACTTCTTGCATTAGATAATTCATAATAGAAAGTATAACATATTGATTTTTATTGGGTAAATTCAAAATAAGAAGTAGAATAAACCAATGGATAATAATATTAAACAAAAACTAAGAGATTTCTTTTTTAATGACGAGTTTGCCAAGACAAATGGCATAAGTATTGTTGATGTTTCTGAAGGTATCGGGTCAGCTGTTATGACGGTTGAAAAAAGACACTTAAATGGTGTTAGAAGTGTTCAGGGTGGAGCTGTTTTTACGTTGGCTGATTTGGCTTTTGCTCTAGCTAGCAATTCCCGCGGGTATGTTTCAGTAGGACTAAATAATTACATTAACTATCTAAAGCCAGCATTTGAAGGAGATATTCTTACCGCAGAGGCAAAAGAAGTTTCTAGAGGTAGAACTATTGGTACCTATGAGGTGAAGATTACTAATCAGAAGGATGAACTAGTCGCTGTTTTTCAAGGAACAGCTTATATAAAAAAAGATATTATATTTTAATATAAGTTGAATTGTTGCGACGTCGCAACAATTAGTCATAAAAATCTAAACATTTATGTCCAATTTCTATACACAAAGTATATATAAAGTCATATAAAAGCACGCCATTTGGCGTGCTTTTATATGGCAAAGTATTTGCATATTTATAAGTATATTAATAAAAAAGGAGATGGTAAAAATGGGTTTAATAAAATACAGAGGATATGATCAGCTAAGAGAGTTTGATGTGTTTAATGGTTTTTTTGATGCATTAAACACTTACTCTGCAGGCCATAAAACAGGAGGAATGAGGTTTGCACCTAAGACCGACATCAAGGAAACAGAAAAGGAATATGTCATTCATATGGAGACACCTGGATTAAAGAAGGAAAAAGTAAAAATTAATGTTGTAGACAATGTGTTAACCATAGAGGCAGAAGACGAGGAAGAAGCAACCGAAGAAGGTGAGCAATACCTTAGCAAAGAGATTAAAAGGGCTTCGTTTAAAAGAAGTTTCACTTTGCCTGACAATGTTAAAGGTGAAAACATAGATGCAACTATGGATAATGGTATTTTAGAAGTAGTTATTCCTAAAGCAGAAGAAGTAAAGCCAAAAGAACTAGAAATCCAAATAAAGTAAACTACACCCCATGTAGTTTCATAAAAAAGAAACCCCTTCTTCCCCCAATCGGGGGTTTCTTTTTATATGTATGGTTAAATATTAAATTTCAAAAAATGTCCCAAAGCATCCTGTGTAGCTCCACTTAGCGAAGTATGAGCTTAGTGGCTACCCTCGAAGAGTGCAAATATAAAATTGTAGAAATTTCGAAATCATTTAACGGTGATGGATTAAGAAAAGATAATAAGGCAATGCTCCCGCTGGTAGCAAATTATATTTTATAAATGGCATTATCCTCACAGGGTGATAAGAAATTTCCCAAATTTTAATGTAGCGAGTTTGATTTGGGACTAGCGGATTTTTAAGGGCGGCAATGAGCCCTTAATTAAAAGTTATATTAATTTAATATGGTATATTCACCGTTCTATAAAAATGAGCTAAAATAAAACATAACGAATTTAATATAGAAAAGGAGATCATATGTTTTCATTAGAATACACCAAACAAGTTGACCCAATGTTAGCTGATGCCATCGAGAAGGAGTTAAAAAGACAGCAGAATAAGATAGAACTTATAGCTTCTGAGAATTTTACATCTAGAGCGGTTATGGCTGCGTGTGGTTCAGTACTTACTAATAAATATGCAGAATGTTATCCAGGCAAAAGATACTATGGTGGATGTGAACACGTTGACGTAGCAGAACAGTTGGCAATCGATAGAGCGAAGGAACTTTTTGGGGCAGAGCATGCTAATGTTCAACCTCATTCAGGCGCTCAGGCAAATACTGCTGTTTACCAAGCATTATTACAGCCAGGCGATACAGTGCTTGGGCTTGACCTTTCTCATGGAGGACATTTAACACATGGGCATCCGTTAAATACTTCAGGATTGTTATACAAATTCATTGCTTATGGTGTTTCCAAAGAAGATGAAAGAATAGATTATGATAAATTGGAACAGTTAGCCGTTGAGCATCAGCCTAAAATGATAGTTGGGGGTGCAAGCGCTTACCCAAGGATTATTGATTTTGCAAGAATGAAGCAGATAGCTGACAAGGTTGGAGCTTTATTTTTTGTTGATATGGCGCACATTGCAGGATTAGTAGCAACTGGACTACACCCAAACCCTGTTCCTTATTGTGACGTGGTTACTACAACAACACATAAAACACTAAGAGGGCCTCGTGGAGGACTTATTCTTTGCAAAGAAAAATATGCTAAGGATATAAACAGAGCTGTTTTCCCTGGAACACAGGGTGGGCCGTTGATGCATATCATCGCTGGCAAAGCAGTTGCCTTGAAAGAAGCACTTGAGCCAGAATTTAAAACATACCAACAGCAAGTTGTCAAAAATGCAGCTGCGATTGCAAAGACTTTATCCTCTAGAGGATTCAGGATTGTTTCAGGTGGTACTGATAATCATTTACTATTAGTAGATGTTAAAGCAAAGGGGTTGACTGGTAAACAGGCAGAGGTAGCACTTGATGAAGTAGGGATAACGGTTAATAAAAACACTATTCCTTTTGAAACAGAAAGCCCTTTTATAACTAGTGGTATAAGAATTGGTTCGCCAGCTATGACCACCAGAGGAATGAAGGAAGAAGACATGATTTTAATAGCAGGCTTGATAGCAGATGTATTAGAAAATATTGAGGATGAAAAAATACATATGGAAGTTGCAGATAAAGTAGGAAAACTATGTGCTAGATTTCCATTATATGTATAACGGGAGCAGAATTAGTGAATAAAGAGACTTTTTTGAAACGTCCTAGCTGGGACACTTATTTTATGAATATTGCAGAAGAGGTAGCCACTCGCGCTACATGCCTGAAACGTAAAATTGGTGCTGTTATTGTTAAGGATAAGCAGATATTAACTACTGGGTATAATGGAGCGCCAATGGGCATGAAACATGCAACTGAGGTAGGTTGTTTGAGAGATCAACTGCAGGTGCCATCTGGTACACATCATGAGCTTTGTCGTGGGTTACATGCCGAACAGAATGCTATAATTCAGGCTGCTAGACATGGAGTGAACATTAGTGGAGCAACTTTATATTGTACTCATATGCCTTGCGTTATTTGCGCAAAGATGATTATTAATGCTGGGATAGAGCGTATAGTTTTTAAAGGTTATTATCCTGATGAATTATCCGTACAAATGTTAACAGAATCCAGCATAACAATTAGTCTTTTTGAGGAAGAATATGAAAAAGAGAAAATCCAAAACATTGAGCTTTCTGATGAAGAACGGGAAAGGTATCAGTTTAAATGTTAGCAGCCAAAATGATAAGGGAAGAAGAAGCCTTAGTTAGAAAATGTTTACAAGCTAGATCGCAGGACATGACTATTTTGGATGCGTGGATTAAGGAAGACGTAGAGTATAGGGCTATGTTAGCTAAGGTAGAACAATTAAAGGCCGAACAGAATCGTCTAACCCCAAAGGGCAAGCCTACTCAGGAACAGTTAGATCAGCTTAAAGTTTTATCAGAAACTATCAAGGAACTTATGGTTGGGCAAAAAGAGAAACAAGCAATTTGTGAAGAAAAAGCACTTTATTTACCAAATGTTATTAGTGAAGATACCCCAATCGGGCCTGATGCTTCTGCTAATGTTGAAGTAAGCAAATGGGGAGAACCTAGAAAATTTGAATTTACTGTTAAGGCGCACGACCAACTTGGAAAGGATCTGGATATTCTGGATTTTGAGAGAGGGGCAAAGCTTTCTGGGAGTAGATTTACCGTTTACAAAGGTCTAGGTGCAAAACTAGAGAGAGCGCTTATAAATTTTATGCTAGACACCCATTCTGCCAAAGGGTATTTAGAAATATTACCTCCTTTTTTGGTGACCAGACAAACAATGCAGGGGACAGGACAGCTACCTAAATTTGAAGAAGATTTATATAAATGTGCTGGTGATGAAGAAACAGGGCAGCTTTTTTTAATACCTACGGCAGAAGTACCTGTAACTAATTTATATAGTGATGAAATAATGCCAGGGTCGTTTCTGCCAAAGCTGTTTTGTGCCTACACTCCTTGTTTTAGAAAAGAAGCAGGAAGCTATGGCAAGGATACCGCAGGGTTAATTCGTCAGCATCAGTTTAATAAAGTAGAGTTAGTTATATATTCTAAACCTGAAGAAAGCATGCAAATGCTGGAAAGGCTAACATCAGATGCAGAAGAAATATTAAGAAAGCTAGAACTTCCTTATCGTAAAGTTCAACTTTGTTCTGGCGATCTTGGGTTTTCATCAGCCAAAACTTATGATTTAGAAGTGTGGCTTCCTTCTCAAAACACGTATAGAGAGATATCTTCTTGTAGTAATTTTTTTGATTTTCAAGCAAGAAGAGCTAAAATAAGATACAAAGATGCACAGAACAATACGTCACTTATCCATACGTTAAACGGGTCGGGGTTAGCTATAGGGAGGACAGTTGCGGCGATTATGGAAAATTATCAACAAAAAGATGGAAGCATAAAAGTGCCTTGCGTATTGCAAGATTATTTAAAAACAGAGATAATGAATATAAATTAGGAGGAATAAATCGTGGACAAAGATAAATACATAAAACTTTTTAGAGCATTAGCGAACGAGGAGAGATTAGAAATAATTTTAAAATTATTTAGAGAGGGCGAATTATGCGCCTCTGATATTGAGAAAAGTTTTTTTATGGAACAATCCACAACCTCACATCATTTAAATTATTTAAAGAACGTTGGGTTGCTTGATTCTAGAAAACAAGGACGCAATGTTTTTTATTGTGTTAACAAAAAGAATATGTCAGAAGTATACGATGGATTCTTAAAGGATTATTTCGGCATTTCCAGAAGTTAATGATAGAGAACACAGAGCTTCTTTCTAATATATCAAAAAATTTACAAGAAAGATTTAATTTATCCGCAACAGACGTTGCGGATATTTTTTCACGTTCTGTGGTTAATGCAATTAGTAAGGGAGATATTATCTTTAAGCAAGGAGTCAGAAGTCCGTTTCTTTTTTTTATTGCAGACGGTCATGCAGAAGTTATTAAGGATAAACAAATAATTGCCGAGGTAAAACAAGGTGATATTATTGGAGAAATGTCGATACTAGGTAATGGGAAGGCAACTGCTACTGTTGTAGCGATTACAGATCTTAAGGTTTTTAAATTTCTTAAAGATAAATTCAATATAGTGTTAAATAAATACCCTTCTTTAAATAAAGCAGTCGTAATGGAAGTCATTAATCGCAAGAATGAACAAAACGATATTGTTTTGTTATAAAAATACATTTTTAAAAAACCCAAAAACGTAGCCAAAGATAATTTTAATGGAATATAATCAAGAACATGAATCAGTGTGAAAATTCCGTTAAATGGTTTTCTTTGTCGGCTGCAGAGATATTAAAACAACAAGTTGATAATCCAGCCGTACAGGTTCTGCAAAGTCAGTTGATGGGAGAGATTTATAGTCTTTTTGACAGCAAGATCCAGGTATCCCATCTACAGTTACATCATTTCTGTCAACCAAGGCAGAATGAGACTATGCAAGGAAGAGATCAGTTTGTATTTAAGAATAATACGACCCTTGAGCCTTGTATTAAAGAGCTAGAGTATTTGCTTTTTGATGCACCAAAAAGAGAACGAGATGTTTGTTTATATTTACATTTAGCTGATGCTAATTTGGATGAGTTAAAATATAAAAGTACTCATCTTTATGCAAGGTTAAAGGCTCTTACCTCAAATGGGTTTTTAAAGATAGCTGGAGGGGTGCTAGATGAAGCATTTATTGGTCCAGATGATGTGGCTTTTTCCGTAGCATCAATTAATGCTTATTATGCCAAAGTTGTTGCGATGTTTGGTGTGGATGCAATTGCTCCAGTTGTTTGGATACCAGAAAGATTTTTTGAAGAGAAGACTTCAGAAATACTCAGTAAAGTTGCTGAGACAAGTTCATTTTTTAAGTCCAGGGAAAATATTTATATAATTGTTGACCAGAATGTTATTGAACATTCCTTGCCAGAAGATTGGAAGGGCAATGTTTTTACTGGTTGGACTAACCCTCAATATCCAAGATTGAAAATATTTGTGAGCTCTAATTATTTGAGAGCAATAATGCCAAAGGCAACCCCAGCAGAGGTAAATCAGCATGTTTTTCAGATGATGAATAATGTTTGGGATGAAGGTCAGAAAGAAACTATCAATTGGTTTATTCAGAGATATGAAGAGTTAATTAATAAATATGATTCCCTTAAAAATAATTTTGTTGTACAAGGAGCAAGCGATCTTAATGAAGAGTGTGAGAGATTTTTATTTGAAGCAAAACCAGCACTTGAAGGAGTTGAGCCTTTGTTTGTTTTTTTTGTTGATGATTTAGAGAAGAATGGTAGTTGGACAGGCTCATATCAGTTTGCGTTTGAAGAGAATAGACATTTTTTAAGATATATAGAGCAGGCTGGAAATATGTTTAATCCTTATCATATGAAAGCATTAGAGGAGCATTCTCCTACTTTTAGCGAGATAAGTTCTATTCGGCCAAGTTCCTATAAAGAATTTTCTATCATTTGGAATAATG
>JBAXBT010000023.1:0-10742 GCA_037141875.1 Candidatus Riflemargulisbacteria bacterium | reverse complement strand
CTATTAATATAATTCTCATTTGCCTTCTCCTTATTCCATTACGTGAGGCAATAGACATGCCTCTCTTGCTTTTTTAATAGCGGCCGCAACGGCTCTCTGATGCTTAGGACAAAGTCCTGACATTCTACGAGAAGCAATCTTACCTCTATCAGTTAAATTCTTTCTTAAAGTATTTATATCCTTATAATCGACTACCTCTACACGAGATACGCATACAGAACATTTCTTTTTTCTTACTCTTTTAAATGCTGATACTTTTTCTGCTACTCTTTTTGCCATTTTCTAAAGTCCTCCTATTAGCCTTTTTGCCTCTAAACTTTTAACCTTTAAAAAGGTATATCCTCATCTTTAATAGATTTAACCTGATCATCCTCAGGTTGACTATCTTTTTTGTTTAATACTTCTACTCTATCTGCCATAACTTCAGCAAAAACTCTATTCTTGCCATCTTTTTCATATTCACTCAACTGAAGAGAGCCTTCTATAGCTACCGATCTTCCTTTGGCAAGATATTCACCACAAAATTCTGCAAGTTTCCTCCAAGTAGAAATCCTTAAGAAATCTACCTGCTTGTTATCGCCATATCCACGATTAACAGCAACAGTGAATCTCGTTACAGGAATACCAGAAGTAGTATATCTCATTTCTGGATCCTTTGTTAAATTACCTATTAAAAAAACTTTATTATACATCTCTTAACCTTTTATCCTCTTTACCTTTAAAAAGGTATGTCGTCCTCAGTAATATCCTGATCTTTTCCACCAGCAATACTTACACTTCCACCCCTAAAACTTCTAAGTGAAGAAGCAATTACTTCAGTTACATACGTTGTAGTCTTGTCTGCATCCTCGAAACTTCTCTGTTGTATTCTTCCTTCAACTAAAACTACTTGGTTTTTGCTGAATTCCCCAACAGAATCTGCCAATTTCTCCCATGCTACAATTGCTATACGGTCTGTTTTATCTCCAAATGCTCTTTCCGTTTCAATCGTGAATTTAGCAATACTTTTGCCCTCTGTAGAAACCTTGAGATCTGGTTCATCTATTATTTTACCGATCAATATTATTCTGTTTAGCTGAGCCATAAAACTATATTAGTCCTTCTTGGTTATCATGTGACGAACTACGTTTTCGTCAATCCTTATATTATAGTCAAGCTTAGTAAGGACACCTTTGTCTTTTTCAAAATTAATTAGAACATAATACGCTTCTTTTAAACCTTTGTGCTTTTTAAAAGCATATGGAGTCTCTCTTTTACCCCATTTTTCAGCGTCAATAAAAGTACCTTTAATCGCTTCGATATTTTTTTTAATTTTTTCTATAGCTGAATCTACTTGTTCCTCAGTATTTTCAGGTTTAAGTAATGCTAAAACCTCATATTTCATGTGCTGTTTCCTCCTACATTATTTACAAACTGGTATATTAAATCATAAAAGACCATAAATATCTACTATGATGACCATGCCAAAAGAGCAAAGTAGATTATAACACACTCTCGAAGTATGTCTATTAAAATAGTTCAATAGTTCTATAGTTATTAGTTTGCTTGTAAGTTAGACATTATTTTCAAATAAACAAATAAACAACTAAACAACTAAACAAATAAACATTATAATAGCTTTATGGATTTTCAAAATGTTATTCTCACTTTACAAAAATTCTGGGCTGACCAAGGATGCATCCTTCAACAACCATATGATATAGAAAAAGGTGCAGGCACAATGAACCCTGCAACATTCCTTAGAGTACTAGGCCCTGAACCTTATAATGTTGCCTATGTAGAGCCATCAAGAAGGCCAACCGACGGTAGATATGGCGAAAACCCAAATAGATTACAACACTACTTCCAGTTCCAAGTAATCCTAAAGCCATCACCTTTGAATGTACAAGATTTATACAAAAGAAGTTTAGAGGCGATCGGAGTAGACCTCACCGAGCATGATTTGCGCTTTGTTGAAGACAATTGGGAATCACCTACCTTAGGTGCGGCTGGCTTAGGCTGGGAAGTTTGGTTAGATGGAATGGAAGTAACACAATTTACTTACTTTCAAATAACAGGAGGATTAGATCTCGACCCTATTCCCGTAGAAATCACCTACGGACTAGAAAGACTAACCATGTTCATCCAAGGCAAAGATTCTGTTTATGACATAGACTGGAATGAAAACATTAAATACGGAGATATTTATCTTCAAAACGAACAAGAACAAAGCACCTATAATTTTGAAATATCAGATATTGCGATGCTATCCGATATGTTCTATAAATTTGAAAAGGAATCATACCGTTGCATTGAGGCAAAATTGATTCTTCCTGCTTATGATTATTGTTTGAAATGTTCTCACACATTTAATCTACTTGATGCCAGAGGAGCAATCAGCGTTACAGAACGAACAAACTATATAACTAAAATAAGACATTTGGCAAAAAAATGCGCGGTAGAATACCTAGCTAAACGTGAAGAGCTTGGGTTCCCTTTGTTAAAAAAATAACCTCACCCGGCGAAACACACCAATAACTTCTGAAAAACAAAAATATCGCCACCCTCTCCAACCTCACCAGCTAAAGATACTTTCATTTATTCAGCAACCTAACTTGTAGCTACCTCTCCTAACAGAGAGGTATATTCACTATACGTTTTACTATTTTCTAAAAGAGAGGGTTTATATTCTTTTTCTCACTAAACTAAATAATGACTTACTTAGTATCTAATTATTTTGATTAAATACTTCCTATTGGTCTGTGTTTGAAGTTCTATCTGATAATAATTATCGTTAATTTTCATAAATTTATGATTTGTAATAAGCATTGGCTCAACAGTTAAATACCTAGTAGCTGTCTGCATGGTATATAGCTTATTATTCTTAACACCTACATCGTGTATACTGACACCACTATTAATCCGCAAAACTTCGCCAACTACATTCATAGAATCAGAAACTTTACTTATCTTATTCAGATACATTTCAGAAAACTCAATCTGTGCTATCTCCTTGTTTTCTTCAGCATACTTTAGATATCTTTTTACGCTCCCGTAGAAAATGCTACTAACTAAGGGTAATAGAACTAATAATATGGATAAAGCTATTAAAGTTTCAAGCAAAGTAAAGGCTCGGTATTTGTTCATGGTTCTACGCTTTATAACGTTCATACTATATTTAGTATACCTGTCTGCTATTTGAACGTCAATTTAATAATTATTTTATATAATAACGTTATGTAGTTGTTCGCAAAAAATACTCATACACCCCCTACTGATTTTAATTATCTGATGCTAATATCCATAAATATACTATTTGGGGGGCTAAATTACGATTAATTATGTTTATACTTACAGCATACATCCTTACAATTTTACTAATCACGGTGGTGCTTGGGCTTATGCTCAAGAAAGAAAAAGATTTAAAAATTAAAATCATCAAAGAAACTGAAATCCTTAAAAAAGATGCAGAAGTTCTTAAACAAGAAGCTGAGCAGCTAATTAAGACAACTGATCGTAACCAAATGAAAAACAAACGTGATTTAGATATGGCACGAAGGATTCAGAGCGGTCTGCTTTCCACCAATAAAATACAATATAAAAAATATCAACTTACTGCACTTTGTATGCCAGCTGAAAAAATTGGTGGAGATTTCTTTATAATGACTAAAGACATTAAAAATAAAATAAAATCCACTGATTCTGACCAAGGCGTAATCACTCTAAAAAATAAAAAAGATGAAACAATCAATTTTGCCATAGGAGATGTTTCTGGTCATGGTGTTGCATCTGCCCTTGTTATGATTCTATCAAAAAACACACTTGAAGACCTTTTTTCTCAACAAATTCAACTCAAACCTATGATGGAAATAGCTAATAAACGACTACTTGAATACACAGAGGGAAGTGCTATAAACTTTGTAACTATCTTTGGAGCTACGCTTGATGTAACCAACAACAAACTGACTTACTCTAAAGCTGGCCATACTGCTCCTATCCTTCTAAAGAAAAATAATTCTGTAATTCTACTAGAAACTGAAGGTGTTTTTTTAGGAATGTTTGAATCACCAGAATTTGAACAAAAAGATATTATTTTGGAGCAAGGCGACAAAATATTCCTGTATACTGACGGTCTAACAGAAGCTAAAGACGAAACAGGCGAACTCTTTGGGACTCAAAGACTAATTAAAATATTACAAGAAAATAATTGGCTTTCTGGAGAAAATCTATTTCAAAAAATACTAGATGAAATCAAAGAATACAGCAAATGTCCAAACACTGACGATGACTTAACAATGATGTTACTAGAATATAGTTAACCTCACCTGGCGTAATTCACCAAAAACTTCTTAAACTCAAACATGTCGCCACTCTCTCCATCACTTAGGTGACAGAGAGGGTTTATTTCCTTCACATAAAATCCCTACTCTCAGGACTAATAAAGCTTTGACATGTGGAATAAGGATGGAGTTAAATTACTGAGTTTTTTTGAATATATCTGGATAGTTTATCTATCGCATTTTTGATTAAACGCGACACATGCATTTGAGACAACTGAAGGTAAGTTGCTATCTCATGCTGAGAAAGATTGTCATAATAACGCATATAAATAATTCTTTGCTCTCTTCTATTTAAAATATTAGCTATAGCAAATTTCAAAGTTTCCCTATCAATAATTTTTGATTCCAAATGCTCAACACCTAATGAATCCATTAAAGATGACCTCGCATCAGAAACAACTTCTCCGCTCCTGTCTGTCATAAAAGCAGGAGAATCTAAACTCAATGCTCTACTTGCTTCACCAGCTTCCATAGCCTCTAAAACCTCTTCTTCTGTAGCATTTAGTCTCTGCGCTATCTCTTCTATTGTAGGGGAACGATCATAATTTTGTTGAAACTCAAACGCTAACTTTTTAATCTGAGCATTAAGCTCGTGCAATCTTCTTGGCAATTTAACTAACCGCGCATGATCTCGAAAATAATGTTTGATTTCACCAACTATCATTGGCATAGCATAAGTCGCAAACTCGGCATTATAGCTAGGGTCATAATTATCCATAGACTTAATAAGTCCGATAATCCCAACTTGAATAAGATCTTCGAGTGCTTCTCCCTTACCTAAAAACTTACGTGCTACGTAAATAACCAGGTTATAATGCTGTTCAACAATCTGATCTTTCAGTTTCGGGTCTTCTGTTTCCCTAAATTTTATAAATAATTCTTTCCCCGTTAACAAAACAACCCCTCTTAATTTATGAAATATCTCAGTATTGCAATTGCTTCTATTCTACCCTTATAATTCTTGTTATATGATACAGTATGACACCAGAAAAATAAACACGAATGACGTTTTTTTAGCTATCGACAAAGGGCAAAATCACATAACCAGAGAATTGATAGAGAAAACAAATAAAATAATCAAAGTCGAAAAGAAATTTGTTTTCAAATATCTAACTAATTTATGGCAACTAAATACACACAAAGTTCAAGTAATTGGTATCACTGGAACTAACGGAAAAACTACAGTCACTTATTTGATAAACGAAGTACTAAAGATTTCCGGTGCTAAACCAAGGGTTATCGGCACAATCAACTCTCCACTAACAACACCTGAAATGTTCGACCTCTTGTCCATCATTAAAGATATGACAGAAAAACATGAGACTCATCTTATCATGGAAGTCTCTTCTATAGGCATAGTAGAAGAGAGGATATACGGATTACCTTTTAAGGTGAAACTACTAACAAATATCACTCAAGACCATTTAGACTATCACAAAACTTTTAAAAATTACGTAGAAAGCAAATTTGTCTTTCTAAAGAATCCTATTGGAAAAACAATTTACCCATCAGACTATAAAAAAATTAAGTTAGATTTCTCGCACAAACTTATTGGTAAATTTAATGAAAATAATTTAAAAGCAGCCTATTCTGCGTGCCAAGCACTTGGGATTTCTGAAGCCATTATCAAGCAATCACTAGCGACTGCCTTACCACCAAAAGGTAGATTTGAAAAAGTAAATATCCAGAAACCATACACTGTAGTCGTTGACTATGCCCATACTCCTGATGGACTTGCTAATGTTCTAAAAGAAGCCAGAAAAATAACCAAAAATAAACTTATTACAGTATTTGGTGCTGGCGGAGATAGAGACAATAAAAAACGTCCAATAATGGGCAAAATAGCTGAAAATTGGTCTGACATTATTATAGTAACCTCTGATAATCCCAGAACCGAGGACCCTCAATCCATTATTGACCAAATCTCTGATGGAATCACTGACAAAACTAAACTAATAGTACAAATAGACAGAAAAGAAGCCATTAAAAAAGCACTTGAACTTGCTAAAGAAAATGATTTCATTATGATAGCTGGCAAAGGACATGAAGATTACCAGATTATTGGAACGACAAAAACACACTTTGATGATAGTGAAATAGTAAAGGAACTCTCAATTTGTACTCAATAGATAGCCGAAACATTAAAGAAAACGATATTTTCATACCATTAAAAGGAGAAAATTTTGACGGACATAGTTTTATTCCTGAGCTTATCAAACGTAAAATTAAAGTTCTTGATGTTAGCCTCCCTGATTTTGCCGCACATCATCGTGCTACTAAAATAAAAGCTACAGTTATTGCCATAACTGGTAGCTCTGGAAAAACTACACTTAAAGATATGCTTCATCAAATATTAAGTTCAAAATATAAAGTACATAGTACTTTTGAAAACCAAAACAATGAAGTAGGAGCACCTCTGACCATTCTGAATGCTCCAGCTGATGCTGATTTTATAATCGTTGAAATGGGAATGAGACACAAAGGTGATATCCATTTCTTAACAAACATCATTAAACCTGACATTACTTTAATAACTAATATTGGAGTTGCTCACTTAGAACTTATGGGGACACAAAGAAACATTGCTTTGGGCAAATCAGAGATTTTCGACTTTCCTAAAGTAAAAAATACAAAACATACAGCCTTCTTGAATACCAATATTGATTATTTTGAGCTAGTGAAAACTAAAGCATTAAAAAATGGCTTTCAACTCAATACTATTACTGAGAATGACCCTTTAAATTCCAGCGCAAAACTAGCAACAGCACTTGCACTACAGTACAACTTTACTGAAAAAGAAATCACACAAATTTTCAACGGATTAAAAGCTATTAGCCCTCACCGGGAACAAGAAATACAATGGAAAGAAAACATAATTATTGATGATGCTTATAATGCAAACCCTAACAGTATGGCATTCTCCATTAACAAAACTAAATCTAAATACCCTGAGAAAAAAATAATAACTGTATTGGGGGAAATGAAAGAGCTTGGCAAACAAGAAGACCGTTTTCACAAAGAACTTGTAAACATGATTATTGCTGATACTCAAATAGAAAAAGCTTTTTTTTATGGAAACACGTATCTTCGAATTGAGAAAAAGAATGACAAATGTTACTATTGTACAGACAAATCATTGATACTAAAAAAGATTAATGAGATAAGCCCTAAAAACAAGGTAATTCTCTTTAAAGGTTCAAGATCGACAAAAATGGAAACTATAATCAAGGAACTTATAATAAATGACTAATATTATCTTAATATCTTTTGTCCTAGGGTTATTTTTAACAAATATTTTAATCAATATTTTAAAACAAGCAAAAATGAGACAATACATCTTAAAAGACGCACCAGAAACACATATGGTTAAAGAAGGCACTCCAACAATGGGCGGACTTGCTATTCTAATCAGTGCATTGCTTTCAGTTTTGATATTCCGCTCCTCCATTGACTTTAATATTCTAATGCTGACCTTCTTACTAGTAGCTTATGCTTTAATTGGTATCCTTGATGACTCCAATAAAATCAGAAAAAAACAGAATAAAGGGATGACAGCTAAAGTAAAAATCATTCTACAAATCGCTTTTGCAAGTACGTTTGCAGGAATACTTGCAGTTTCAAATAACTTTGTATTTATCCAAGGACCACTACAATTCCTTCCACCTATTCTTTATTATGTGTTTATAATATTTATGATAGTTGGGACCTCAAATGCAGTTAACCTTACTGACGGACTCGACGGACTTGCAACTGGAGTGACAATTATCTCCCTAATAGGATTCGCGTATCTAGCCTTTATTAGTACGAATATAACCATCTTGGTCTTTATTTTAATTATGATTGGTTCTTTATTAGGCTTTCTTTGGTTCAACATAAACCCAGCTAGAATATTTATGGGAGATACTGGATCACTTGCATTAGGTGCTGTTTTAGCAGGAATAGCAATACTACTCCATAAAGAATTAATGCTGATTCCTTTAGGCTTAATATTTATTATTGAAACTCTCTCTGTTATCCTTCAAGTTGCCTACTTTAAAATAACAAAGGGTAAACGTATCTTTAAAATGTCTCCTATTCACCATCATTATGAACTTTGTGGTTGGTCAGAAAATAAAGTTGTTCTTAGATTTTGGATTGTTAGTATAATCATGTTAATAATTGCGATTAAAATTGCTTAAACCTATTAATCTATCCTTAATAAAAAGAGTTACAGTTCTCGGAGAAGGCAAAACGGCTAATGCTGTAAATAATAAACTAAAAGAATTGAACCTATTCGAATTAACAACTGACACACAAAATACTGACCTCGTCATTATTTCTCCTGGTCTTAATCCAAAACAACATACTGAAGGCATTACCGTTCCATTAATTAGTGAAATAGAATTTGCGTATCTGCTTTTCCAATACTACAAAAACCCTCCGAAGCTTATAACAATAACTGGCACAAATGGGAAAACAACAACTACCGATCTTATATCTCAATTACTTGATATCCCTTCTGCTGGCAATATTGGTGTACCCTTAATTGAATTTGTTTCAAGCGACCCAAAAAAAGTACCAAAAATGATTTCCTTAGAAGTTTCTAGCTACCAACTAGAAACATCCCCAACTTTTAAGCCAGACATATATATACTAATGAATATTACTGAAGACCATTTAGAACGACACGGAACAATGGAAGAATATTCAAGGATGAAACTAAAGGTTCTTCCAATCATGACTAAAGATGATTCCTTTATTTATAATAGCAAAGACCAAATTACCGTAGATTTTTTAGCAAAAAATAACATAAAAGCAAACATTATAGATCTTCAATACATGAAATCTTTAGAAAAATTCTTAAAAGAATCACCACTCCTTGGGGAACATAATAGAGAAAATCTAAGCGCTGCAATAAACGCTTCTCTCTTAATAAGCAAAAATTCAGTAACAGTTGAAAAAATTAATAACATAAAAGCATATCCTCACCGTTTAGAAAAAGTTAGAACCCTAAATGGTGTTGAATTTATAAATGACTCAAAAGCAACAAACCCTGATTCAACAATAGCTGCTCTTAACTCCATACCAGGAGAAAAAATGATACTACTTCTAGGCGGAGATAAAAAATCTGTGTCGTACGATATAATGTTCAATCTTATTGAAAAAAACAATGTCCGTTCTATAGCTTTTGGCGGAGCTAGAGAATTCTTTTACGAAGGACTTAAAAATACTAATCTCTTATTAGGTAAAACCTATAATTTAGAAGAAGCAATCATGTTGGCCTATAAAAAAGCAAACCCAGGAGATATAGTTGTACTCTCTCCAGCATGCGCCAGTTTTGACATGTATAAAAACTTCGAGGAACGTGGAAATGAATTTAAACAAATTGTATCAACAATTTCCAACAACCAGTAAACCTGACTTCCAATTACTAGCTATATCCGTTTGGCTTATTATTTTCGGGATAATAATGATAATGAGTTCCTCTAATGTTATTGGATACCAAGATTATAATCAAAGCTTCTATTTTGTTTTCAAACACCTCATATTTGTCTTCATAGGAATTCTTGGTTTCTTTGCCGCCTACATAATACCACACCAATTCTTGCGAAAATTTTGCTGGGGGATATGGGCGATATCGCTTGTCTTAGCAGGAATGACACATATACCAGGAGTAGGAATAACAATAAGTGGTTCAACTAGGTGGATTAATTTACTTGGAATAACTTTCCAACCATCAGAATTAGTCAAATTCTCCACCTTACTTATGACCGCTGACTACATAGATAAATACCAACATGACATTAACACAAACCTGAAAAGATTTGGCATACTTCTTGGAATTATAGGTATCTCAGCAGCAATAGTTTTATCTCAACCAGACCTTGGGACTACAGGAATAATTGTATTAATCTTCCTTTCTCAAATATTTGTTGCAGGAATAAGACTCGACATAATGATAGGTATGTTTTGCGCTGCTCTTGGTGTTGTTGGATTAAGTATCTTGGCTCAACCATATCAGCTAGCCAGAGTACAGGGATTCATAAATCCTTGGGCTGACAAGTATGGGAAAGGGTTCCATATAATACAATCGATGATAGCAGTTGGTTCAGGAGGACTATTAGGCTTGGGCTTCGGACAATCAAGACAAAAGTTTTTCTATTTACCTCAACAATACACAGACTATATCTTCGCCATAATCTGTGAAGAACTTGGGTTTGTTTACACTACACTATTTTTTATCATACCTATGACAATCCTTTATATTAAATGCTACTTTGTTGCAGTCAGACAGACAGAACTCTTCTCCAAACTTCTAGTTACAGGAATAACAACATGGCTAGCATTTCAATCTTTTGTAAATATGGGAGTTGCGATAAACTTAGTTCCATCCAAAGGAATAACCTTACCGTTTATAAGTTTTGGAGGCACTTCAGTAGCTAT
>JBAXBT010000022.1:0-11481 GCA_037141875.1 Candidatus Riflemargulisbacteria bacterium | reverse complement strand
AATAAAAAGAAAAGGACCTCTAACGTTCCTAATAGAACTTACGCCTTCAGGAATAGCTTGGCCCATAAGGGTAATCCTCTTCCCTATGGAATTAGTGTCTCTGTTATCCAAAGCTTTCTCCTTAGGAGTAAGATTATATGCAAATATGTTCGCAGGTCACTTAACAATTAAAATTCTTCTTTCTCTGACTGCATCTATTACATCATTAACTGTTAAATCAGCCTTTGTGGTACCCTTAGACATTATTGTTGTCACAGTAATGTTGCTTTTTGAATTGATGGTAGCATGTATCCAGGCATATGTTTTCGCTTATCTTTCAGCGATATATATAACTGATAATATGTATAAGGGGCATTAATTATTAAAGTGTTGATTTGTTTGTGTGTTTTTTTGTTCAAGAACTAAAATAAAAACATTAAAACTATTAAACATTAAAAAAAATAAGGAGGAGTAAAAAATGGGGTTACAAAATATTAGTTTAGGATTACATTACGTCGGGGCAGGGTTAGCGATAGGTTTAGCGGCATTTGGAGGATCTATTGGTATAGGAATGGTAGCATCTAAAGCTGTAGAAGCTATGGCTAGACAACCTGAACAATCTGGTTCCATCCGTGCAAACATGATTGTTGGTATTGCGTTTGTTGAAACAGCAATTCTATATGCGCTAGTTATTACGTTTATGATTTTAAGTGCTGGAAAATAGAAATTTAATATGGAAAGTACAACTAATAGTCTACTAATCGTTTGGAATCTAATAGCATTTCTTTTAATGTTATTCGTTGTTCGTTATGCTATCTGGCCTAAACTCATTTTTTTCATTGATGAAAGGAAGAAAAAGATAGAAGGAATGCAAGCATCTTACGAGAAACGTAACAAGGAAATATTAGAATTGACTGAAAAAATTAAATCAGAAAGCATTGCCGCCGCTGAAAGAAGAAAAAAGATTCTTTATGACACAAAGCATGAGTGTGCTGAGCTCAGACTAGAACTTATCCAAAAAGCACATACAGAAGCTACTTTTATGATAGATAGAGCTCATGTTGAAATTGTAAAAGAAAAAAACAAGGCTTTTGCGGATGTAAGAAAAGATGTATCAATAATTATCTCTAAATCTATCAAACAAGTTTTATACAACATTGTTGATGAGGATATAGATAAAAAAGTTAATGAAGAAATAATAAAGGTGGTAACTTCGGTTGAATAAAACAGAAGAAATTAATTATCATAACCTCTTTTATTCAATCGTTAAGAACAACGACAAAGAAATTATTGTCAACATTGTTCGCGAATTGTATGAAGTACATTGGGTTATTTCTGGTAACAGTCAGATTAAGTATTATTTAGAAAATATACTTATTGCACCTGAAATCAGACAAAACATTCTTCTGATGATAATTGGGAAATTAATTGATGACCCTTCTGAATATACTATGGCCTTTCTTATTTATTTACTTAGAAAGGATCTCTTCCATAAACTTAGCTACATTATGCATATATTTAAATACTATTTTGCCGAAGAAACTAACCTTCTATTGGTAGAGGTTATCTCAAGATACCCTGTTGATGAAAAAATTCTTTCTTTCTACAAACAACAAATTGAAACAAACAACAATAAAAATGTTGAATTCATTTATAAATATGTTCCAAATATGCTTGGTGGGTTTAAACTTCGTTGGCATGAAGGGGAAATTGACGCTACATTAAGAAGAAGAGTCGACAAAATAAAAGATATGATAACAAAAAGGAAGGTATAGAAAATGCTTGGAGAAAAATTAGAACAAAAACTAAATATAGTTGAAGAAATTCTTGAACAAATTGAGCATTATGGAGATACCATAAAAAAACAAGAAGTAGGTATCGTTCTTGATAGTGGAGATGGCATAGCTAGAGTTGGTGGACTACCTGGTGCTTTGATGGGGGAAATACTTGATTTTGGCAATAATGTCTTC
Organism: Candidatus Riflemargulisbacteria bacterium; assembly: GCA_037141875.1. Lineage (GTDB taxonomy): Bacteria > Margulisbacteria > Riflemargulisbacteria > GWF2-35-9 > DYQY01 > DYQY01. The sequence continues at coordinate 9,532 of JBAXBT010000022.1, read as the reverse complement.
GGTGTTGTATTTAACTTAGAAAAAGAAGAACTAGTAGCAGTTGTCCTAGAAAGACATAACAAAGTTAAAGAAGGCCATTCTGTTAAGAAAACAGACCGTATTATTGAAATACCGGTTGGCTATAATTTTTTAGGAAGAGTAATTGATCCTCAAGGTGAACCAATGGATGGACTTGGAGACATTCAAAACGAAGGATATCGCCCTTTAACCGTTGTTCCTCCTGGAATTATTGAAAGAAAACCAGTTGATACTCCACTCCAAACAGGCTATATAACAATTGACGCAATGGTACCAATTGGTCATGGTCAAAGAGAACTTATCATTGGCGATAGACAAACAGGTAAAACTGCACTTGCTATTGATACAATTATTAATCAAAAAAATAAAGATGTTATTTGCGTTTATGTTGCTATAGGACAAAAGAATTCCTCTGTAGCTAAGCTTAAAAAAACACTAGAAGAACATCAAGCTATGGAGTATACAATTATTGTTAACGCTCCTGCTTCTTCTCCTTCTGCTCTCCAGTTCTACGCTCCATATGCTGGATGCGCTATTGCTGAACATTTCATGTTCCAAGGGAAACGTACTCTTATTGTTTATGATGACCTTACAAAGCATGCTCACGCTTATAGAAACATTTCATTACTTCTAAAAAGACCACCAGGAAGAGAAGCTTACCCAGGAGACGTTTTCTACACTCACTCCCGACTGTTAGAAAGAGCTGCTCAACTTAACGATGAGCTTGGTGGAGGGTCTATGACTGCTCTACCGATTATTGAAACACAAGCTGGTGACGTATCTGCTTACATACCAACAAACGTAATATCAATTACTGACGGACAGATTTTCTTGTCTTCTGAACTTTTTAACGCTAACCTAAGACCAGCTGTTAATCCAGGTATCTCTGTTTCCAGAGTTGGAGGAGCTGCGCAAATAAAAGCTATGAAAAAAGTAGCAGGTTTATTAAGAATAACCCTTGCTCAATACAGAGAAAAAGAAAAATTCTCTTTATTTGCTACTGACTTGGATGAAATGACAACTCTTCAATTAAAAAGAGGAAAAACACTCATACAAGTACTAAAACAAAAAGAGCATTATCTCATTTATGTTACCAATCAAGTATTGTTAATCTACACTGCGATAAATGGCTTTCTAGATGAAGTTCCTTTAGATAAAATCTATATTTTCCAAAATGAATTTATTAAATTTTTTAAGGAAATGGCTTATCCGCTCTATGAGAAAATAGATAACTCAAAAAGCGTATCCGATGATGATATAAAAGAACTTAATGAAATATTGCCAAAAATAATTAAAGAAATATATTTAAATAATGGCTGATTTAACACACCTAAAACAAAGACTATCAAACATCACCTCCGTACATGAAATAACGGAGGCTATGCAAATAATTAGTACTATCCTAATTGGTAGAGCACAAAAACTTCTTCTCTATAGACGTAAAACTCAGCCATATTTTGAAAGACTCATATTAAGCATAGATCCTTCTACTGTTAATATTCATAAAGCCATAAAAAATGAATGGGTTATAATTTTCTTTTCAGAAAAAGGATTTGTTTCATCATTTAACCAACAATTACTACCATTAATTATTAAACACAGGAATAATCCTAACATCATTGTTATTGGAGAAAAAGGGAAACGCTACTGCGAAAGATTAAAAATACCTTACAAATATTTTTTCCATGGAGCGACTTCTGTACCTAAAGAATCCATAATTGAACCTATTTTTCAAATTCTTAAAGAAGAAAAATTTCCTTGGAAAACAACAATAATTATGAATACCTATAGTAATATGTTTAAACAAAAACCTAGTATATTAGAATTATTTCCAACAACTGAAACTGACATCTATAAACCAACCCAAGCTATAACGGATATTGACCAACTTATACTAGATGAACTAATTATTGAAAAGTTTGTTAGAGATCGTCTATATTACTTCTTTATCCAAAACTATACTGGAGAAATTGGTTCAAAACTATTAGTAATGAAAAATGCTGTTGATAACTCAGAAAAATTAAAAGCTGATATTAAAAGAGACATTTATATCGCTAGACAAACAGCAATAACTCAAGAATTAAGTGAAGTTGTTTCAGCTTATAAAGTATTACAATCCAGGGAGGCAAAATAAAATGACAAATATCGGAAAAATTGTTCAAGTAATAGGTCCTATCATAGATGTAAAGTTCGCACCAGACCAAATCCCAGACATAAGAAATGCATTAGAAATATATTTCAAAGATATCAAAACTGGTGAAACAAAAAAAATTATTGCAGAAATTGCGCTACAAACTGAAGGCAATATAGTTAAAGCTGTTTCTCTTCTACCTACCGAAGGATTAGCAAGAGGAATGGATGTTATTGACACAGGAAAACCATTAGAAATCCCAGTAGGCAGAGAATGTTTAGGACGATTATTCAATCCATGGGGAGAAGTTATTGATGGTGGTGCACCTATTAATGGTGTAGAGTTCTACCCTGTCAGAAGACAAGCTCCAAAATTTGAAGATTTAGCATTTGAAGATCAAATATATGAAACTGGAATAAAAGCAATTGACCTACTTTCTCCATATGTAAAAGGCGGAAAAACAGGTCTATTCGGAGGAGCAGGCGTTGGTAAGACAGTTATTATAATGGAAATGATCCACAACATGGCAAAACACCATGGTGGCATCTCTATCTTCGCAGGTGTTGGAGAAAGAACAAGAGAAGGTAATGACCTTTGGTTAGAAATGAAAGAAACAGGCGTAATTGATAAAACTATCCTCCTTTTCGGGCAGATGGGTGATCTTCCTGGCTCAAGACTAATTGTTGCACAATCAGCACTAGCTCAAGCAGAATACTTTCGTGATGTAGCAAAACAAGATGTTCTTTTCTTTATAGATAATATCTTCCGTTTTGTACAAGCAGGTTCTGAAATATCAACATTATTAGGAAGAATACCTTCAGCTGTAGGATACCAACCTACCTTAGATATAGAAATGGGAAGATTAGAAGAAAGAATAGCCTCAACAAAAAATGGATTTATTACTTCAATCCAAGCAGTTTACGTTCCTGCAGATGACTTTACTGACCCAGCAGCTGCAATAACATTCAGCCATCTTGACTCAGTAACAGTTCTATCTAGAAAAATAGTTGAAATGGGAATCTATCCTGCGATTGACCCACTTGCTTCATCTTCAAGAATTCTAAATCCTGATTTAGTTGGAGAAGACCACTATTCAACAGCTATGGCTGTTAAAAAAATGATACAACGATATACAGAATTACAAGATATCATTGCTATTCTTGGCATCAGTGAGCTTCCTGAAGAAGACAGAATAACTGTTATCAGAGCAAGAAAGGTAAGAAACTTCTTATCTCAACCATTCCATGTTGCTGAACAGTTTACTGGTATGCAAGGGAAATTTGTTAGAATAGAAGACACTATTAAAGGATTCCAAAGAATTCTACAAGGTGAATTCGATGATGTTCCTGAACAAAATTTTCTAATGAAAGGGACTATCGACGAGGTAACTAAATAATGCATCTAAAGGTGTCTGGCTCTGATTCAATGATTTTTGATGGAGAGATTTATGGGTTTTCCACAACTGCTGTTGACGGGAAAATTACTTTTCTAGACCATCATGCAAATTATCTTACGGTATTAAAAAAAGGTGAGCTTATCTTGATTGATAAACAAAAAACAGAAAGCGCACCAAAAAAAGTCACATTAAGAGAAGATTCTTTACTTTTAATAGAAAATAACAACGCCGTCATTTTCTGTTAATAATGGGTTCCATTGGTAAGAAGTTATTTTTAGTATTACTGCTTATATCATTACTATATGGGCAACCACCTATACTAAAAATTATTTCTCCTATTGAAAATGACCCTATTATCACCACAGGGAAAACAACTATATTTGGAGAACTAAAGAGAACGGATAGTCTCTCTATTAATAATAATAAAGTAACAATAGAAAAAGGACTATTCCGAATAATCATCCCAGAACAACTACCAGGAAAGAAGATTTATCGTTTAGTAGCTAAGAATGCTGAATATTCTACCCCAAAAGACTTAAATGTAATCACTCTCAAAACATTACTAGATACATATCTTAGCCCTTTTAAAAAAGAAATAGAAATACTACTTACCATGACAGTAATGGGTTCATATTTAGGAACAGACTTCTTTAGACCTGACTCCTTTATCACAAAAGCTGAAGTTGTTCACACTCTTATTAAATTAAACAAAATAGACCCATTGGATTATAGAACTAAATATTATTTCAAAGACCTTTTACCAAACCATTGGGCATATGAGTACATTCAAACAGCCTTAAACAAAAAACTTATTGAACCAAAAGAAGCTGGTTTATTTGGCACTGAATCTTTCTTATCAAGAAAAGAAATAATATTACTCTTCAAGCCCCTTATGAGTATTCAAGTGACAGAACAACTAAAACCATTTATTGATATTAACTATAATCAAACAGATGAAAAATTACTATCAGATGTAGCGATTGCCGGCTATTTGCCTAAGGAATGGACTAATCGTAAAGAAATCTACCCTAACAGAGCAGTAACAAGAGGAGAAATTGCCTATATTCTTTCTAGAACAGATACACTCAGAAAAAGAATAAGAGATGAGCTAAGCATTGAATTAGAGCTCTCTCCTATTAAAACTAACTTAGGACAAACAGCAAAATCCATAGACATTAGTTTCTTTCCTATTACAAAACAAACTTTTAAAATTACTGGAATTTCCAACACAGATAGAAAAATTATATATATAGAATTAACCTTTTCTGATAATTATCACACTAAAAATATTTTACTTGCTGACGACGGTAAAGGTCTTGATAAAATCAAAGGCGACAATCTATTCACCTCTGCTGTCGACCTCTCAAAATTTAACAAAAGCGAACTCTCCTATGAATATAAAATGTTTAACTCTTACAACCTAATCGAAGAAGCAGGGAAAGGCAAAATAAAATATTTGAACGGAAATCTATCAGTCGGCCTCACCAGCTAAATAAACTAACATTGTTATATTTAATAAACGTGTAGCTGCCTCTCCTAGCAGAGAGGCTTAGTTGTCTTTGCATTCATTTTAGTCACTCCAACATCTTTTCAGACACTCTAGCGACTTGTCGAGGCCAAGCTATGCAGTAGCGGCTAACTTATTCCAGCTGCTCGAAGTTTCTGAATATTGTCCTTTATGATTGTGATGTCAACCGATTCGATTATCCCTAAAGCCACATTAATCTTGTCGTCCGCATACCAAATTGAAATTGGTTTACTTGTGACAGGTTTATCATCTAAAGATATAACTACTGAAAAAGAATAATAGAAAGTTCTACTAGGATGGGATAACGAGTATTCTATTGCTTTCGGAATGTATGGCAATATTTTATCCCAATTAATACCGATACTCTTTAATGCATATAATTTCTTTGAATTTATTAATTCTGAACACTGTAATATAGTTTTGTAAAATACTTGAGGATCTTCTACATTGTTCTTTTTCATTTGATTAATAGTACTGGCAATAAGCATAATCCAGAGCTCTGCTGTATCATGATTCACATATTCTTTAAATTCAGCATTGGCCTTGTCCATTAATAGACAGGCTCGTCTTATAATCTCCATTTCTCTTGTCGGAAACTCCTGACCATTTAGGTAAACAACAATGCTCCCAAACTTCATTGCATGAATTTCTTGATCAAAGAAGTTTAATTGTTCCATTAGATTTTTAACAAATAAATCAGGACGAGGTTCAAGTGGAATATTTTCATTAAGAACATTCATTATCTTTTCTGCTGCGAAAAATGAGGATACTTGTAGAGACGGAGGCATTTTTATCATGGACTGACATGCTAGAATTTTATTAAACATAGAAATGACTCCTAAAAAATTTAATATCAAATAATATTTCGTCATTAATCTCAAAAAATTGCACATATTTAAATTAATAAAAAGAATATTGCAAATTTTGTGGCAATCCTCGAAAGTGATAGCAAAGAGTGACCTTAACATAAAGCAAACCAAAAAATCATTTCTTAAAAACCTTGTATCAATGACAATACGTTTTGTAAACGCTATAATTCTAATAAAGATCGGGGGGATCTAATGACCAATCATTTAGTAATCCATCTATCAGATGATCAAGCCATTTGTGCTTTAATAAATGATAATCATGAGATATTAGCAACTAACCGATTTTCCGGCCAAGACCTAAAGTCATGCTTAAAATCTCTTACAAAAGAACAAAAAAATAATATTGGCAGAATTATCGTAATTCCTGAAACAACTAATATTACAACTATCTTTATTAGAATAACCATTGGCGCTACCGACAACTTTAATGAAACGCTTATAAACAAACTTCACAATAATTATATCGCAACTAAAGATACAATCATTAAATATAAAATAGTATCTGAATCTCAAGGCGATAAAATTGAATATTTACTTGCTGTTTTAATCATGCCCATAAAATTTTACAAAACTATAAATAAAAATATTTCCAGAATAAAACAAACCAAAAGCATTCAATGGATACCAGCAAATTATTGCTTAACGCTATCCATTATTGACTGTAAAGAGTTTTCTGATACACCTCTTATAATCCATGTCACAGATACTCAAACTAATATCATAATAAAAGATGCAAATAACACTATTGCCATCTCAACACTTCCATTTTCTATTAATAGACTAAAGTTATGCCTCCAAGAAGACGGACTGTCTGACAATCAAATTAACAATAAAATATCACTTAGATTATCTTTTGATAAAGAACTTGGATTTAATACTAGACTACTCGTTAATGACACATTATCTGATCTCCAAAAAGAAATACAATTCATTTGTTCCACAAATAAAATAAATATTACATCTGGTGCTCTAATAACTGAAAAGCTTACACACTCTGATCTCGCTAAAATAATCTCTGAAAAACTAATTATTCCATGCCAATATGTACCTATTCCAGAAATAAATATTACAACCAATACCCACAAATTTATTATAGAGAAAAGACTTCTCTCCTTGATATATAAAGCACTCCAGATTGTCAAAGACATGCAAATATTTATTACCTATATCCCTAAAAAAACTTATTCTGAAGAAACTTATAAAAAAGTAAAAAAGATGCCGAAAAATATTATTGTGTTCTTTACATTACTAATTGCGATTATTTGCATCGTTACTTACTTTAATATACACCTTAACAATTCTATATACATGGATAAAACATCTCTATATGGTATCAAGGATCAAGTTACAAGTACAAAGACCCAATATATCGAAATATCAGAATCTCTATATAAATTAAAGAAACTCAAAGGAATTGAGGAACGAATCATGAATCTTGGCAAAGAAAACAACATAACAAAAACTACTTTAGAAAACATACTTCAAAACATCCCAAATGATATTAGTCTCAATGACATGAGCATTCAATTAAGAGATAATCGAATCCTTATCTCAGGCAAAGCTCAGAAAAATAAAACTATATATAATTACCTAAATATACTAAGCACATTAAACACAACACAAAAAATATTATTAAAAAGAATAAGTCCTGAAAACCCTATACATTTTGCCATAGAGGTACAATTATGAAAGAAATGAAAAGAAATAATTTTTTCTTACCGGAAGAAAAAAAATATTTACTATGGATTTTTCTAGGATTATTCACATTGCTTCTTTTAGAAATACTTATCTATCCTAAACTACAAAAAAAAGAAACTTATCAAACTCTTATCAAAAACTACCAAAAAGAATTAGAAGAAATGAACTCAAAAATTTCTGATTCAATAATAAAAAAAGAAGAACTTGAAAACATCGAAGCCAACCTAGTGAATCTTTCTTACCAAGGGAATATCCTTTCTCTAATTAAAAAAAATGTCATTTCACAAATGCCAAATTCCTTCAGACTTATAAATATTACTACTGATAAATATATTGATTCAAATGAAATGCAAATCCAACCTATGTACATAGAATTTACCTCAAACAAAAATGATATATCTGTGTTCCTAAATAAACTGAACGCACTACGACTACCAGTGGAAATAGTTGAGCTAAAAATAGACGGCTTATCACCTCAGGATATTTCTGTTAAAATACAAATGATCTTCGAAAAAAGGAATTAATAATGACTTTTAATATTAACGAAATCATGGACATTCTTCCACACAGATATCCCTTCTTACTAATAGACCGTGTCCTTGAAGCAACTACAAATAGAGCCGTAGGAATCAAAAACACAACAATCAATGAGCAATATTTCCAAGGACATTTTCCAGGACACCCTGTTATGCCTGGAGTTCTAATCATTGAGGCCATGGCCCAGCTATCTGGTATAATTTTATTAAACACGCCTGCTTCTAAAGGCAAAATAGCTTATTTCGCAGCTATAAACGATGCTAGGTTTAGAAAGCCTGTAATCCCTGGAGATCAAATACGCTTTGAAGTAGAAATACAAAAAATAAAAGGTCCTATAGCAAAAACTACAGGAAAAGCTTTTGTGGATGGTAACTTAGTAGCAGAAGCCGATATGACCTTCTCCTTAGTAAACTCTCTAATAGAAACTCTCATTGATCCAACCGCTAGAATTCATCCAAATGCAGTAATTGGAAAGGACGTTAGAATTGGCGCAAATGCTTTCATTGGTGAAGGTGTTACTTTAGGAAATAACGTTACAATCGAAGCTAATGTAGTTATAGAAAAATGGACAAACATCGGAGAAAATACTCAAATACGTTATGGCTCTATTATTGGGAATGCTACCCAAGACAAAAAACACAAAGGCGAAAAAAGTTATGTTGAAATTGGCAAAAACTGCGATATTCGAGAATACGTTACAATAAATAGAGCATCCATCCAAAATGCTACTACAATAATCGGCGACAACTGTCTATTGCTCACTATGGTACACATCGCTCACGATTGCGTACTTGGTAACAATATCGTTATCTCCAATGCCGCACAAATCGCAGGCCATGTAACTATGGAAAACAAAGTTATTATTGGAGGAATGGCAGGCATTACGCAATTCTCCAGAATAGGAACTATGGCAATGGTAGGTGGATACTCCAAAGTTAACCAAGACGTACCTCCTTATATGCTTATAGAAGGAAACCCAGCCTGTATTCGTAGCATGAACATAATTGGTTTAGAGAGAAACGAAGTATCAAAGGCCGATCAAACTTTGACTTTGACATTACCTACCACGGCACCTCTCAATACGTTTATCAATACATCCCTGCCGGTTACGGCCTCCTCCTCTGCCGGTCTTCCTGTGAGTGTGACCAAAGGATCGGGCAGCACTGCAACGGCCACACTGAATTACTCCGTCTTGCCCACCACGGCGCAGGCCGGCGGCAAAGTGACCCTTCACGTGACCAGCGCCCAGGGCGCCACCGTGGACGTGACCCTGGCCGGCAGCGTCGAACCGCTGCGACCGCGCCTGGTGGCGACGCCGGCCAGCCTGGTGGCCGGCCTGGCCCTGATTGGGGGAC
>JBAXBT010000021.1:0-11499 GCA_037141875.1 Candidatus Riflemargulisbacteria bacterium | reverse complement strand
TTCTCTTTCACAGTTTCTGGCATGGTCTCTAGCGAGTGCAGTAAAAACATATCTATCAGCTAGTACAATATGGCCAGAAGCTAGTGATGGGATAATAGTTTTATACAGTCTGTCTGCAAAATCAGTTGCATGTAGTAAGCTAAAGGTGTTGCTGTCTAGTAGTCCTTCTTTTTTTCCTCTTTTAATGGTTTTAGCAACTAGCTTAGATGAATTCCACTCAGTAAAAACAACAGGATAGCCTTCAGCAATCAACCATTTTCTTAACAGGTGTAACTGAGTAGACTTGCCTGAGCCATCAGTTCCTTCTACAACTATTAAGATGCCTTTATGAGAATGATTAAGATAAAGATGACTATCTATTTTTGTTTCTAGAAACTCTGTATCTGTTTTGTGGTTTGATTTTTTAAAGATCATGGTTATTCTTGTTTATAATAATTGCCTTTGCTATACTATAACATAAGTTTATTTTGTTTGAAAGAAGAGGTTAATTAGTTGAATATACAAGGAACACCAGCAAATTATGCTAGTATTATAAACCAATCTTTGTACAATGCTGTTGCAAGTAATAAAGAAAATCCTAGTGCACAGCAAGTAACGGCAGAACAGATTTTTAATACCTTTTTTAAAGGTGTTAGGTCAAAAGATGAATTTAAAAAGAAGATTAGAAAAACACTGTCTAGTATTAATGATAATTTATCAGATGAAGATATCGATAGCATTCTAGGCTCTCTTGAATCAGAAGAGCAACCGCCTTTTTGCGCTTCGTATAGCGAAGAGGGTGTAAGCAAAGGTTTAGACTTAAGTGATAATGTAGTTCGTTCTGATCTTTATGATGTTTTTTTGATGTTTTATCAGGATATTTACGGTGAAGCAGCCAAAAAAATTGGCTGATAATTTTCCTAGAAATCTGGTTTCTGTTGTCTCCATATGTTAGAATATAAAAGATTTTTTATGGAAAGAAGCCCTCGGTTTCCCCACCCCCTGTACGGCGAGGGCTTCAAAAAACTCTCAGTTCGACAGTTAAGTTTCAGTTTAGGCAAAAAACCAATTTTTTCAGATTTAAATGTAGAGATTGCAAAGAATGATATATGTTTAGTCATAGGCGAGAATGGTATTGGTAAATCAACATTTCTCAAGCTTCTTAACAAACAGGTTAGTGGATATAGCGGAGAGATTTTTTTAGACGCACGAGAGCTTAAGGAATACTCTAATAGAGAGTTAACAAATAAGATGTCTTATCTGCCACAAAAAATTGTTTTTAATACGCCCTACACAGTATTCGAATTATTAGAGATGTCACGTTATTCCAGCAAGGACGTCAGCCAAGACGTTATTTTTGAGGCGTTAACTATTTTTCAGATAGAACACCTTGGGAAGAAGTTTATTACTCAGTTAAGTGGAGGAGAGATGCAACGAGTCCTTCTTGCCTCAACCTATATTGTAGGTGGCGACTTAATGCTACTAGATGAGCCTTTTAGTTTTCTAGATCCAGGCCAACGTCAGAAAGTTTTTGAAAATATTCTTTTCTTGCATGAGCAACAGAAAAGAACATTTGTAATGGTTGTAAATAGCATAGAAGAGATGTTGATGTTTAAGAATGTAGAGCGGTTGAATCTTTATGTGATAAATAATCAAAAGTTTTTTCATTTCAAAGGTTTTGATAAAGATTTTAAAAAGTTATTTGAGGATACTTTTAGCGTGAATATAGGGAAGAGAACAAATGCTTAAAAATATAATTCTCATAATTGTTACGATATTAATTTTATTATTTGCTCCATTTTTTGGAGAGCGTTATATTAATATTTTTAGTTTTTTGTCGGATCAAGATTCTGTTTATATATTATTTCAGTACAGAATTCCTAGGATTATTCTAGCGTTTCTGGCAGGTGCAGGACTTTCTTTATCTGGCATGGTTTTTCAGTCAATATTTTGTAATGTGTTGGCAACCCCTTATACCTTAGGAGTTTCTACTGCCGCATCTTTAGGTGCGTTACTTGCTATGTCTTTAGGAATAACCTTTAATATTTGGATATTTGATCAGACAGTAGTTTTTGCTATTTTTTTTGCTTTGTTGTCTTTATTGTTTATATATTTGGTTAGCAGAAAATATGCAGAGGGAAGGATGTCAGATGTTCTTCTTGTTGGTGTGGCTTTAAATTTCTTTTTCTCAAGCCTCATAATGCTTGTTCAGTTTAGGTTGGATTATTTAAACGCTTTTAAATTTATGCATTGGCTCTTTGGTAGCATAAGGAATGTTTCATATGAGGTTGTTGTTTTTGAGTTAACGGTTATAGCCGTTGGAACAATATTAGTATTTTGGCTTAGAAAAGAATTAGACCTTTTGAGTTTAGGCGAGGAGTTTGCTCATAGCCGCGGTGTAAATGTTTTTTATGTTAGGTGGCTTTTAATAGTTATTGGATCAGTTTTGATAGGCTCTATTGTCGCCTTCTTTGGACCAATAGCTTTTATTGGACTCATTGTTCCAAATATCGCCAGATCAATATTTGGTGCGGTTCATAAGAGGTTAATTTTTTCTAGTGTACTGATGGGCGGGAGCCTATTAGTCGTTGCTGATGTATTATCTCGAGCACTATTTGCTCCGGTTGAGTTACCGGTAGGGATATTCTCTTCAGTCCTAGGTGCGATATTTTTTTGTGTCTTAGTAATGAGTAGTCGCCATTGAAGCAAATGAGTTTTTTTTATACAATAGAGTAAATGAACAAAAAATCTTATTCTGATATATTAAAAATTTATGACCTACCGCTATTTTTCGATAGAGAAGATTTCTATGATAAAAGTATTAGTTTTCTATATATGCAATTCAAGTTTAAAGATATTGAAGGCGTTAATAAAGAAGACTTAGGTATTGAGCCTTCGTTGTTTGATAATGGTGCTATTGTGGCAATCCTTCAAGACGGACAACCATGCGTGTTGTCTAAGAAGAATATTGAAGAAGTTCAAGACGTAAAAAAGGTCATTATTTGTGCAGACAGAGCAGAAATGAAAGATTTTCTAAGTTTTAGGTTAGGGAAAACAGCATTGGAAATGTTTGAGGACAGTAAGGATTTGAAGTTCTTTTTTTCAAGCATAGAAGCTTTCTTTAACAAACAAGAGAAAAACTTCAAGGATATTAAAAGTTATTTTTTAAGACAAAGACAAGTTATTGCGGATAAAGAAGCTATTGCTCCTAAGCCAGTTTTACAAACAGAAGATAAGTCAGAATTTTTAAGTGTATCTGCTAAAAATATGCCAGAGAAAATTAAGCTAACCCATTCCTTGGAAAAGGCAGAAGCAGTTTTAATTAAAGAAATGCTCAGACGCACAAAAGGTAAAAAGGTAGAGGCAGCAAAGAGTTTAGGTATCACAGAGAGAATGATTGGCTATAAAATCAAGAAATACGGCTTAGGATAATCTCGGAGATATAATTTCCCATTTATTTTTTTTCGCAATCATTTTAAGTAATGGTTTTGGATTCACCACTACAGGATGACCTACTATTTTTAGCATGTATAAATCAGAAATGTGATCTGAGAAAGCAAGGCTATTTGCTAGGTCTAGTTTGTCAGCAGAGGCTAATTCCATAATTCTGTCAGATTTCTCTTGTCCATGGCAAGGCTTACCATCTGGATACGTGGAATAATGACCCTTTTCTTCTTTAAGCTCAGTTGCTACTATTTTCCCAAAGCCAAAGTATTCCTGAAAGCGTTTTGCTATTGGCTCTATTGTTGAAGTGACAAAATATATTTCATATCCTTGTCCGTGAAGTTTTCGGATTCTTTCTTCAAGCTCAGGATAAATAATTTTAGTAATGTCTTTCTTGAACCAAGCCTTAATCAGGCTATCAAGTTCTGAAACACTATAGTCTGTAAGTAACGGAGTAAGCAACTGGCTTGATTTTGCTATAACTTTACTGAAATCTTTTATCCAGTTCATTTTGTAAAGCAAATACCAATAAAGCACCCTAAGTATAAGACTCAAAGGGATTAGCTTTTTTTTATATAAATGTTGGACAAGCAAATTTAATGATCCGTTAGGAATGAGAGTTTTGTCTATGTCCGAGAAAACAGCTTTTTTTCGTTGCACATTCTAAATTGTATGTCATGTTGTGGTTCAAATCAAGAAAATACATTCAGTTTTTGCAAGAAATAGTGTACTATGTAACGTAATAATTCAATATGTAAGAGGAGACCTTTATGAAAACTTTTTTAATTTTAATACAACTTGTTTCAGCTTTAGCATTAATTGTAATGGTTTTATTGCATTCTGCTAAAGGGGAAGGTCTTGGCTCTATCGGGACTACTGCTAGAATGTTTTCCAGTCAGAAAGGTCTTGAGAACGGATTAAATAGAGTAACCGCTATTTTTGCAACAATGTTTCTAGGTTCTGCTTTTATAATTAGTATATTATAGAAAATAATTATAATTAGGATATAGGGGAGTCTATGCAATTAACGTTAAAGAACAAATTAGATTTTTTATGGCATGATCTGGTCTCCTTTATCGACCAAGGAATAAAAGACGGAAAATATGCTAAAGAATTTAAAGAGAACTTTAAGGAATTAAAAACAAAAGACGTTATTTCTGAAACAAATAAAGATTTATCAATGCCAGCGTTACGAGCAGACAATGAGCCTATTATTGGTAAAGTGATTTTAACATTAAGTGATGTTGCAGTGTTAATAGATGCAGGCAAAGATGATTTTATTGAAGGCGATTATCAAGGGTATGTCCTAATGCTTGAGAAGTATAATAACGATCAAGATATGAACGTTTTTAACCAGGTTAATGCAGCTATGTTTGAATTAACAGGCAATCACTATATGCCTTATTTGAGCGAGAAAGGAAAACGAGAGTTTAATGAAAATCCGGAGGAGCTTAAGAGTTTACTGCCTGCTGGTTTAAAATGTGCTCCTTATTTTTATGATTTTGTTAATAAACAAATAGATTGGCAAGTCGATAGTAACTTTAAAGGAGAAATACCAACAAAGACAGAGATAATAAAAAAAGTTATAATTTCAGAGAATGATAAGTTGAAAGATATTGCTTTGTTGATGCTGAGCACAGAAAATTTAAAAGAAATAGGATTTAAAAGATTTTTAAAATGACAATAGATAATACATTTTCAAAGATTGGTATATTAGAAGCTCTCCAAACAAAGGAGCTAAGGGTGTATCAGCATTTCTTAGATAGCCTACAGAGACATATTAAGGTTCTGCTTCCTAACGTAGATAAAATGGATGTTCTTAATGAAATGATGTTGGCCAAAAGGACTATGATGGACGAAATAACTGCAATAGAAGAAGAGTTGTCACCAATCAGAAAAGAAATCGCCGCCCTTGCTAGTTCAGGTGGGTCGCTAGAAGATGATAAGGTTGAAAAGATTAAGAATAAAGATATCCAAATAATAGAAACCATTTCACTTATATCTAGGTCAGAACAAGAGTTAACTAAACGTATACAAGAGAGAATGTCAGAAATTACTGATCGTCTGAAAGAAATAGGGAATACGAAAAAGATTAAGAAGCAATACGGTGGAGGAATGTATAATTCCCCAGAAAGCAAGAAAATAATAGATAAATCCTATCTGGATTTTTCAGGTTGAATTTCCAGTTCTTGAACAAGCGCATCAATTGATTCACCATTTCTAATTCGTTCAAGGTAGTTTTCTCTAACTTTTGGAAGACTGTCATAGGTGCCATTCTTTTTAATCCATAATAGAATTAGTTGATCAACAGTATATTTATTTATAGTAGGTGGTTTATTGATGCTGCTTTGAGCTTTTTTAATCATGCTCGGGTCTGATTTAAGAATAATAAGTATCTTATCCCATGTTTCATTTTTTTGTTGTTTTAACTTCTGAGCTTTATCTTGTAGTTCTTTAAGTTTTAAAATATTTTCTTCATTGTAAACAGAGTAAGGATACCCAGGGATAGAAGCTTCTGTTTCTTGAATATGAAAAAGAGTATTTAAGAGTTCTTCGTTCTCTGCAAGGTATTTCTCCTCGGTTTCTTTTAAGAAAAGAAATTTATTATTGTTCTGAACTGTAGAGGTTGGCTTAACATATGAGCTACTTCTAATAAAAGCTTCACCTAAAGAATTACCTCTTTTTTTTAGGCCAACCATTTGTTTAATAACTTTTAGATCATTTTCGGTATACAGCCTGACGTTACGTTGGCCTTTATCTGGCTTAATATATCCTTTTTTTTCCCAATATTGAAGTTGTCTGTGAGTGCATCCAGTTTCGGAGCAAACTTCCTTGCTTTGGTGTTGATTTGACATATTTATATTATAACACAAAAAATGTACGAAGACAGTTAACTAAAACTATGAATTTATTGACACTCGTGTATGGCGTTGCTATTATTGAATCATGTTTTTTGATATGGGGCTAGAAGTTATTAAAGAGGGGTTGTCGTTATCCTCGGTTCAGCAAGGATTGGTAGCCGAAAACATTTCAAATATATCTACACCTGGATATAGGAGGAAAGATGTTGATTTTAGGGGTGCACTCACTAGTCTTATTGGAAATACCTTAGATGTTAATAGGACTCATATGAATCACATGCCCTTTAACTTTAGTCCAGATCAGATGCAAACAATAATAAGAAGAGACAATATTACAGCAATTAATTCTCAAGGAAACAATGTAGATTTAGATAAAGAGATGGTTAATATGGCAACAAACAATGCTTATTTTGATGCGTTAGCTACTTTTACAAGTAAGAGATTTGCTACTTGGAATTCTATTATTTCAGAAAGAGTTATGTAGTGGAGGGTAAAATATGAGCTTTTTTAGTTCGGCTGCTGTAATAAGTAGTGGGATGAGTACCCAAAGAGAGATTATGGATATAATTGCTGAAAATTTGGCAAACATAAACACTTTAGAAACAGAAGAAGGCGGTCCGTATCAAAGAAAGATACCAATCGTTACTTCAAAGCAAACAGGAGAGTTTTCTTTTTCGTCAATGTTGGGTAAAAACATGTATAGCGAAGTTAAGGTTTCATCAATTCAGAAAGATGATTCCCCTCCAATTTTATTTTATGATCCAACGCATCCGCTAGCAGACGAGAAGGGATACATAAAGAAGCCTAATATTAGTCAAACGATGGAGATGGTCAGGATGATGGATGCTTCAAGAGCTTATGAGGCAAATGTTGCAGTTTTTAATACATCAAAATCTATGGCTCAAAAGGCATTGCAGATAGGAAGTTAGTAAATGTCAGAAATTATCAAAAGATTTTATGAGCAATTAAAAGTACTTTTAAATCAGCTCAATTTTGCTCAAAGACTAACTTTATTGATGTTGGGTATAATTATTTTTGTTTCTTTTATAGGCATAGGTATTTGGGGAACTAGGCCTGATTTTGTTACTTTGTATGCAGGATTAGCAGAAGAAAGCACAGGAGAAGTAGTTAAGAAATTAGACGAAAAAAATATTCCATATAAGATAGGGCCAAATGGGTCTTCAATCATGGTTCCGTCAAAGCTTGTTAGGTCTTTACGGGTAGAGCTAGCAACGGAGGGAATACCTAAAGGAGCAGCAAGTGGCTATGAGTTATTCGACCAATTTAAATTGGGTGTCACTGAGTTTACTCAGAAGGTTAACTATCAAAGAGCGTTAGAATCAGAGCTGGCGAAAACCATTACCAGTATCTCCCAGATACGTGCAGCAAGAGTTCATCTAGTTATGCCAGAAGAGTCTGTTTTTGTAAGCGATAAGGAAAAAACAACCGCTTCTTTGGTGTTAGATATTGTAGGAGGATCGCTTTCGCAAGGACAGATAAATGGGATAGTTCATTTGGTCGCAAGTTCTGTTAAAGGTCTTTCACCTAAGGATATTACGATAGTTGATACAAATAGTAATGTGCTTTACGTTTATGAAGATGATGGGTTAATTGATTCAGGGCTGAGTATGAGACAAATGAATGTGCAAAAACAGTATGAGGGAGCAATGGAAAGCAGAATTGCAAGTATGCTTACTCAAATATTTGGCAGCAATTCTTCAGTAGTAAGAGTTAATGTAAGAATGAATTTTGATAAATTGGAATCTGAGAGCGAGATATTTATGCCTGCTGATGATCCTATCCTAAGAAGTGCGAGAACGATGGAGGAATCAGGTAATGGGAGCAATGCTTCTAATATGGCAAATACAGATAAATCAAATTATGCTAAAACAGATGAAACAACTAATTATGAAGTTTCTAAGAAAATAGAAAAATTCGTAAAGGCACCAGGATATATTGAAAAGATTTCTGTAGCTGTTATTCTTGATAGGCAGATAACAGATGAGCAAAGTGCTAGTTTAAAAGAAGCAATTTCTTCTGCGGCAGGAATTGATGCAACAAGGGGCGATGCAATATCTTTAAGTAATTTAACTTTTGACAAGAAAGATATGGAAACCACCAAGAAGGAAATGGATAAACAAAGACAAACTGCAATGATAATGAATATTCTTAAGAACGTTGGGTTAGGCTTGTTGTTAGTTTTCACTGTATTTTATGCTTATACAAGGCTAAAAAAACTTCAGGCAATATCAGGAGCCGGTGGTTCGTGGGGAGTTAATCTTACTGACGCAGGTAGAAGCGCTATGCCAGGAGCTGGTGTTGATGAAGAAGTATTTGCTCAGGAAGAAAGAAGAACAAGCATGCGAAGGTCTTTAGATGATATAGTTGGAGATAATCCAGAGGTTTTTGCACGAGTTTTAAAAAAATGGCTTAGCGAGGGATAATCCACATGGCAACAATGGATCCTACAACCGGCAGGAAAAGAGCCGCAACGCTACTTTTATCTCTTAGGAAAGAACAAATAGTGTTAGCCCTTAAGCAACTGAGCGAATCAGAAGTGGAAGAGTTAACAATGGAGATTGCACGTATTCAAAAGGTTTCTTCAAGTGAGCAAGATAAGGTTATAGAAGATTTTTTAAGAGAGGCAAAACAAATAGGAGGAAATAATAGCTTTGGAGGAATAGATTACGCCAAGGATCTTATGGAGAAAGTTTTAGGCAAAGAAAAAGCTTCTAATGCACTAAAGGATTTCAGACAAGATTTTGCCCTTACTCCTTTTGAGTTTTTAGATAAGGCTGACCCAGAAAATGTAACTAGATTCATTCAAGATGAACAGCCACAAACTATTGCTTTAATTCTGGCATATTTAAATCCTAAAAAAGCTGGCCAAATATTATCGTTGTTACCAGAAGACATTCAGCCAGAGGTTGCAAGAAGGATTGCCGTTATGGACCAGACACCTCCAAATATTGTTAGACAGATTGAAAATGTGCTTACCTCCAAGATATCTTCAGTAATGACACAACAAGATTTCTCAACACAGGGCGGAGTTAATAATTTGGCTGATGTAATAAATAGCGTAGATAAGACTACAGAAAAAAAGATTCTAGAATATTTAGAGGAAGTAGATCCTCGTTTGTCTGTACAGGTTAAAGATTTGATGTTCGTTTTTGAGGATATTACTGAGTTTGAAGATAAGCAGATGCAACGCTTGCTTCAAGAAGTAGACATGAAAGACCTTCCTATAGCATTAAAAACAGCTAGTGAAATTTTGAAAACAAAGATATTTAAGAATTTATCTGATAGAGCGGTAGAAACGCTGAAGGAAGAGATGGAGTTTATGGGACCAGTTAGGGTCAAGGAAGTTGAAGAAGTGCAGAGAAAAGTTGTTAATATTGTAAGGAATCTAGAAGAAGCAGGAGAAATCTTCATTTCTAGAGGTGGTGAAGATGCGGAAGAGTTCGTATGAATACATCAAGAGTAATTAAAGCAGAAGAAGCAGTCGCAAGGAATCTTTATTCAGTATCACCGATTTTGTCTTCATATTTTACTGAAGAGATGGTCGTTCAAATGTTACAAGAAGGTGAAAAGCTAGCTCTTATTATTAAGCAAAAAGAAGATGAGATGATGCTGAAAGCAGAGGAACACGTAGAACAAAGAAAACTACAAATTCAAAACCAAATGGAAGAGATTAAGCAAAAAGGTTTTCAGGAAGGGTTTGAGGCTGGGAAGAAAGAGTTTCTTGATAAGGTTCAAGGCCTTATTTCTGAGTTAGAACAAATTAAATTGAAATCAGGTTTAGCCACAGAAGATTTATTACAGAATGTTGAGAAACAGATAGTCAAGTTTTCGCTTGCTGTAGCTGAGAAAATAACACGAACTACTTTCCAACATGACACAGAAGCATTTATAGCTTTTATTAAGGAGCTTTTTGACCAAATAAGTATTAAGGACAGCGTAACTATTAAGATAAATCCAAAACAATATGCAAGAATATATTGACAAGATCTGTAACACGGCGACCAGTGACACCCAAAAAGTGGCTGGCATTAATTATCTGGTGTCATTGGATAACCAGGTACTGTTAAAACAAGTAGATGAATTGGAAAGATGTCTGGCGGTGTCATCGTCAAGTAATGAAATGCCACTTAATAATGCGCGGTTGTTGATTTGGAAAAAACTCAATAGTATAACCGGAAAGATATACCCAATAGAACTGTCTTATAATGATGAAAAAGAAATCGAGCGTGGAATTTTCTCTGTAGTCAGCAAGGTTGCGGCGATTTCGTATCGGGACAACAACAAATTAAGATCATATAGCAATCAAGAGCGGTATGCAATGGCCAAGGCGGAGGTCTTAAAGCATGTGTCAAGATATCAGCCGCCGGTGAAACGGTAGGGCGGTCGGCGGGCAGCATTGCCCGCCGCACGTTCTTGACAGGCAAGATTGCCGGTTTCACGTTTATGAAAAACGGCGGCGGCGGCCGTGCCGACGGCGCGAGTCCGCAGGCAGCATTCGGGCCAGGGGCCACGATTGGGATCGCGGGGGCGGCCTGCGGAATCCGCAAGCCGCATGGATTTACTGGATGCACGGGGTAGATTTCCCGCCATGAATATTTTTCTTGCCTCCGCCCTGGAACGCATTTTTCCCTCAACGCCGCTTCGGGCTCCGGCGCCCCTGCGTTTGTTGGCGGCGCGCGGCGAGCGGATCGCTTTTCAAGCGGGGTTCCGCCATGACGCGCCATCGTCTCTGGAGGTGACCGCCACCGTGACGGAGGCGACCGGCGAATTTACACCCCGGATCCGCGCCGTCGGCCTGGTTTGCCTGCCGCATTTCAGCACGGACACGCCGGCCGACGAACTGGACGGCGCGCCGGCCTTGGTGCCCGATCCGTTATTGCCGCAGACCAATCTGGTGGCTGGCCCGTTTGAGACCCGCTCTTTCTGGATCGAGCTGCGGGTGCCGCTGGAGATCCGGCCGGGCGAGTACCGCCTCTCGGTGGAACTGCGTGCGGGGACGGACGTCGCGTGCCTGGAGGTGGTGCTGGCGGTGTCCGCCGTGCAGTTGCGCCCCTTGGTGGATTTTCCGGTCACTCATTGGTTTTATGCCGATGCGCTGTGCGACCGCTATGGCCTGGCACCCTACGAGGAAAAATTCTGGCCGGTCTGCGCCGCCTATTTACGCAACCTGGCCGAGCATGGCACCAATACCCTG